>CALDKL010000745.1 GCA_937898895.1 uncultured Verrucomicrobiae bacterium
TTGCGGTGATCTGCCGTTTTGCTTTCACCAGCTCGCTCCCCTGGAGACCGGTGAGACCAGCGAGACTTTTCTCCCAAAAGGCTTTCTCGTCTTCCGAGAGTCCCATGACCTGATTCAACTCTTTCACAAACCGATCCTCGAGAATGAGGAGGAGTGCTTTGGCTTCCACCAAGGCAGGCCACTTCGGCAAGTAGCGTTTTTCCATTTCTGCAAGCTGGTGCTCTGCCTCGTCGATTTCCTTGCTCACGGCGAGACAGCGCTCGTAGAGGAGAATCTCGCTTTCGAGTTTGAGAAGACGTTCCTTGATCTCCGCAGATGACTTGAGAATGTAATCGAGGGCATACTCCGACGATCCCTCCACCCGATTTTCGGAAAGGCTCTCATACGCGGTCAGGACGGAGGCGAGAGCGTCACGGGCAATGGTGGGGTCGCTGTGGCTAGCGGTGAGATCGAGGAGTGCGGTATCGGTGCGCCAGCGCACTTTCACCCATTTCGAAATCATCGCCCCGAAGAGGTCCGGGCTCACCTCCGATGCGGGAATCTTGTATTCCTGGCTCCAGGGGAATCGGCGTCCCGCCGGGACGATATTGTCGTGATTCGAGAAAAGCGGATTCTTCGCCGCCTCCGTGTAGATGAGGGGCAGGCGAAGCCGTTCCGATGCCGAGAGCATCTCGGCGGCTCCGGACATGCGAATCTTTTCCGCCTCAGCGATGTCTGCGGCATCGCGCTTGACGCGGAGGATCTCGATCGTCGCCATTGACATGTAGGTGGGAGGCGTGATCGAGTACAGATACAAACCCAGGAAAAAACCTCCCGTGATGCCGATGAGAAAAATCCAGAATCGGCGAAGGAACCAACGCAGATAATCCTGCATGCCCCGTGAAGAGGCGGGTTCGCTGGACTCGGGCTCCGGAGAGGAAGGGCGACTCATGAAAAAAGGGAGGATGCGCCGACCAGGCGGAAGATGCAAGCCGGATTCACCGACACCACAACGGACTCCTACCCGGCAGACCGGTGGGATCAGAAGATGGTCTGTGGAACCGTGACGGAATCATTCGGGAGAAGCATGAAAGGCTGCGTGTTGTCCTTCTGCATCTTCGACACATTGACCTCGAAGTTCTCGACGGCTCCTGCAGAATTGATCCGGCGCACCCGGACCTTGCTCGTGCGCGCGAGAGGAGTGAAACCGCCCGCTGTGGCAATGGCGGTGATGATGTCGATGGGCTGGTCATCCTTGAGATTGATCTGTCCCGGGTTCTTCACTTCGCCGATGATGGAGATGGTTTGCACAACCTTCTCCGCGACGATTTTCTCGGGTATTGCGTGAATGATAATGGTGTCCTTGTCCTGAAGTTTGAAGGCGCGGTCGCCCTCCAGATCGAGGTATTGGGTCCGAAAATCGTCTCCGGCACGGCGCTTCATCTCGACTCGGGAGCGATCCGCCCGTTCCGTGAGCCCTCCGGCGGTGGAGATCGCGGTGAACAGATCCATCGAGATCTCCTTCTCGAAAGCGACCTGCCCCGGACGCATCACCTGTCCAATCACGGTCACGGTGTTGGGGGCAAGCTTTGCCTCCTGCGCGATGGCCACGGAAACCTGGGCACTGCGGATGTAGTCGGCCTCCAGTCTTGCTTTGATCTCGGAGCCCAGGGCCGCGGTGGTGGCTCCCGCTGCCTTCAAACTTCCCAGGAGCGGGAAAACAATTCCGCCATCGGGTCCCACCGGAAAGGCTCCGGAAAGAGATGGCTCGCCAAAGACGTTCACCGAAACGATGTCGCCTGGTTTCAAGTGAAGGTTTTCGCGCACCTCCCCCGTCGTCGTTATCGGCGGGCGTGCCACAGCCACGGGTTCCTCTTCCGCTGCAACGGCGCGCAATCCGCTCGCCTCTTGCGCGAAAAGCGGAGAGAGGACCCTTCCTGCGGAAGTGCCAGTCAGAATCAACAAGGGCAACAGGACTCTGGGAACGAAAGAAGAGGAACTCATGCAATCCCAAAGACGTTCACCTCTTTCGCTTTCTTAGCGAGAGTTGCCCTCCAGAAGGCCAACTCCCCGTATCGTTCATCCTCCCTGCACACGGACGCGAGAGATGCGATAGAACGAACGTCCCCATTTCCGGGGATCAGCTCAGGGCCGGAAGGGAGTGGCCGGTGCTGGCGGACGGTGCGGATTCCGAGTCGTCGACATTCCGTAACTCGCTGCGGTCGCAGGAGTGACGTAAGGAATGTCCAGAACCCTTCTCGACCCCGACAAGGCCACTCCTACCCGAAACCCTCGGATCCTAGAGTACGCTCCGTTGGGATTGTTGCCATATTTCACGCCAATACGGTACGATCCTCTCTTGAACACGGCAAAGGTGTAGGCCCCCGTATTTGAAGTCTGCTGCGGTTTTGCATTCACTTCCTGCCATTCCCCATTGACGAGATGGTACAGCGTCAAACCAGATGCGATACCCGCTTTGTCGGATGGATCGAATTTCTTGTTTCCATTTCTGTCGTTGAAGACGGTCCCCGAGATGTAGAAAACCGATCTGCTACTATTGGGGAGTTTTGCACCGGCTTTGTTGAAAAATTGGTAGCTTTCCGCCGCCGGGAGGTTCTCGGGGAGGAGAAACAGAGTCGCGAGACTGAAGAGAATTGACAGGGTCGGGAGCTTCATTGGGAGTGGGTTGGGATCGTGAACAGAGTGGAATATATCCAAAAAAAAATCAATAAATCAATCCAAATCGAATGCCCGCCACGTCCTGCTCGAAGGAATAGAGAGCCAAATTCGAGTCATTATTGTTATAGTTAAAAAATATGGCGTATTCCCCATGGATTCGATCCGTGAGTTTCAGGGGGTGGCTCAACTCCAGGGCGAACCGGAGAAATTGGTCATCACGATTGGCCGCCGCTGCAGCTGCCGCACTGGAAAAATAGGTGACGCTCTCATACCCTGCTCGGGTGCTCAAAAGAAACTGATGCGGCAATTGATTGCTCAGAGTCAGGGCGGCCCCGGTGGTGGTGGTATCCTGGCCGTTGAGAAGATAGGATGGCTGAACCCGGCGATAGTATCCCAATCCGACACCCGTCTTCGCCGTGGCGGCCCACTCCACTCCACCGTCGTAGACGAAGTTCTGGGAATCAGTGGAAGGAGTTGCATCGACGGACCGCATCTCATATCCGAATGAATTCCGGACGGTGGTTTTTCCCGAAAGTTTCCAGCGCCAGCGCAACGAGGGAGTGACGAAGGACTGCGACGGTTGGCCCGAATACTCGTCGCTTCCGAATCGGAACCCGAGTCCGGTCTCCGACTTCGGGGCAAAGGAGGGAGTCGTCATCCAGGCGATGTCCCCGAAGAGATTCTCGCCGTCCCCAACATTCACATTGTCGTCGAAATCCCGAAGGGTGTATCCCGCCCCAAGTTCCAGGGAACCTCTCCACAGGTCACGCGAAACGCTAAGCGCGAAATTGTAATCGTGGCTCGCCTGGCGGCGCGTCTCCCGCTGCACGTAATCCCAATCGAGTGAGTTGCCGTTGTTGCGATGATAATTCACGTCCATCCGGATTTCGGTGAAACCACCGTTGAACCCGGCATGGCCAGCAAAAAACTGTTCGTAGGGATCCCGGCCCATCGCCGCGGCGGCGTTGTCGTAGACGAAATACTGACCGCGAAGATCAAACCCATAATATCCGCCGGGGGCGTTCTCTCTCCCGGAATTCACATTTACACCGTACGCAAAGGCAAACAGGTTCGCGCTCGGACCGTTCGGAGCCTGCCAGGTGTTGGAGTCGTGCACGTAAGAACTCGATCCGGTGACGTCGATCTTGAGACCCGGCATGTCGTAACCCGAATCGACTTGCGGCAATTCCACGGCATTGCCATCGACCGGGGCAAATTCATCGACAGCGGCCTGATCGCTATGCGAGAGGGTAGCTTCGGCAGCTTCGGCAGCTTCGCCTCCTTCGATAAGGGGATTCTCTGTCTTCCATGCCTCGTCTTGCGACCACGCCTTCCCCCCCGAGGCACAGAGGCACCCGGCAAGAACGATCCCCAAATAGTGACGTGGCAGCATGTTAAAAAAGCCCAATTAGAACTCTATGTGACGCCGCGAGTCAAGCGAACTTGTGATCGATTGAAGTCATTTCGCAGAATCGAGAAATCAACCACACCCAGGGCATTCGAAGGTCTTGCCCGAGCCGCTGATCCCGCCGATCCAGCGGTGCCTGCCGCCACGCCTCCCGATCT
>CALDKL010000746.1 GCA_937898895.1 uncultured Verrucomicrobiae bacterium
TCCCCGACAAAATCGAGGGCGGGTCGCTTCTCGTTTTCGGCGATCAGCTCCCGCAGATCCGCTGCGCGGAAATCGCTCTCGGCCATGCGGATCTCGGGACGCAGGGAAAGGGCCTCGGACATGCTGTTTTCAAAATCGGGAGCCACCATCGTCGCGATGGGGGTGTCCGAGGGAATGATCTCCCCAACTTTGTCGGCGACGAAAGAGGGGTCGTTCACGAGAGTGCGCAGGCGGGACTCGGCATTCTTGATTTCGAGTTCGGCCCGGATGAGCCCGGCCTTCCGAGATGCCAGCGCGGAACGGGCTCGCGAACGCTGGCTCGAGATGCTGTCGAGGTCGCTGCGCGATTCGATCTCTGCCACGGTCTCCTCCGTCTCTCTGACTAGGCGTCGTTTTTCGAGGAGGACTCCGCGGGCGAGATAGAGCCGCCAGTAGAGCAGATTCACCTCGACAAGGTGGTTCTCCAGTTCGCTGATAAACTCGCTGTATCCGCTCTCCGTCTCGAGTTTCGCGATCTGGATGAGAGAGCGATTGTAGGTGGTCCCCGCGCCCTTGAGGAGAGGTTGCATGATCGACAGGGTCGCACGGGCCCGCCCTTGTTCTTTGGGTACGAAATAGTCGGCGTTGCTGGATTCCTGCGACAGCTCCTGATCGAGCGAAATCTCTGCGCCCGTCATCGTTCTCTTGCGAATCCCGGTCCGAAGACTCCAGAGCCGATCGCGCAGCAGATCGCCCGGCCGATCACGGTCGATGCTCGATCCGCTCGGCTCGTTGCTGCGGTCATAGCGGGATTCGGCGAATACCTCCGGTGAAAATTCCCCCTCAGCCTCGGCGATGGCGGTCTCGCGGATCAGGGGGATACCCGCGAGGACCTTGATTTGGTTGGAATGAGAAAGGGTGCGCTGATACACCTCGTCGAGGCCGAGGGGAAGCGTGCTCCCCGCCTGGTTGAGCAGGCTTTGTCGGATCTCGGCATTCCACCAGGCATCTCGGTCCAGCCCCCCTCCGCGACCGAATTTCGAGGCCAGGATCGACGCTTGTTCGCGCAGACTGCCGAAGGTCGCACTCTCGCGAAAGGCAGACCTCTCCGAGGCCACCGTCTCCCCGGCGGCCCTTTCGCGACGGGAGGCCGGCTCATAGGGTTTTGCGATCACGGTGGACGGGTTTCTCACCGCGTCCCGATCCGGGATTGGCTCGGCGACCAGCGCCGGACGCGGTTCACCGCGTGCCACAGCCGCAGAAAGCAGCACGAGGCACCAAAGACAAAAACCACCACCCGTTTGGAAAAACGGTCGGCAAAGAGGCAAAATTTCAACAAACACTCACAAAAGGTATCGTAAATTATTAGATTTTCCATAATTTTTTAAACTTTTGACGATTCACGTCCTCTGATTTTGCGATTTTTTTTGATCCGCCCTTTCCCTACCCTGTCGTGGCGAGACGCGGAGAGCTTCGTCCCCGCGAAGGGCAAGTGGAGTGGTCCCGAGTCAGGGGGGCACACGATGGCGGAGGAAACGGAGCCTCGCTTCCGCTCGCTTCACCGATGATAGGGCTCCCCCTTGAGCAAGGTGTGGACGCGATAGATCTGCTCGAGGAGCACGACGAGGGCGAGTTCGTGCTGGAGGGTGAACGCGCTGAGCGACAGGACGTGATCAGCCGTCTCGCGCAGGGCGGGACTGTGGCCATCGGCCCCCCCGATGAGCAAGGCGACTCGTTTCACCCCGCCATTCTGCCATTCGCGAACGCGCCCGGCGAAGGTCGCAGTGGTCCAGGCTTCCCCGCGTTCATCGAGGACAAGGCGAATCGCGTTCTCGCTCGCGGCCAGGAGAACCTCGCTGTTTTTCGTGGCCCCGGCATCCTTCCAGTCCGTACACAGCTCGACGGTGGCATAGCGCGAGAGTCGCTTGCGGTATTCCTCAACCCCGGCTCTCGCGTAGGCGAGGGAGGGCTTGCCGATGGCGAGAATTTGCCACTTCATGCAGATCCGTTTCTCATCGGGGCAACTTGCAACGGCACCGTCTCCGGCGCAAGGTGCGCGGCCTGCAGAACGCAGCCTGAAAAATCCTGCCCGATGCCCGATCTCCCCGACGACTATCTTGACCGCTTCTCCGGTATCGCCCGCCTCTACGGTGCCGATGCCCTGCCGATCCTGCGAAAATCTCGCGTGGCCGTGATCGGCACTGGCGGGGTGGGATCGTGGGCGGCGGAGGCCCTCGCCCGAAGTGGGATCGGACACCTCTCCCTGATTGATCCCGACGAGGTCTGCGTGACCAACAGCAACCGCCAGCTCCCCGCCCTCGAAGGCCAATACGGTCGTCCGAAAATCGCGGTGATCGCCGAGAGGCTCCGCCTCATCCAGCCCGAAATCCAGGTGGTGGAAACCGCCTCATTTTTCACTGCCTCCACGGCGGCAGACCTGCTCTCGGGCGATTACGATGTCATCATCGACGGGATCGACGATGTGAGACTGAAGGCGCTCCTCGTCGCCTCGTGCCGCGAACGCGATCTCGCCCTCGTCGTCTCGGGCGGGGCGGGCGGAAAATCGGATCCCTCAGCGGTGCGCACCGCAGATCTCGCCTTTGCGACCAATGACCGACTCCTCCGGCATGTGCGGAAAGAGCTGCGACACGAATACGGCTATCCCGAGGAATCCGCCCGAGTCCCCTTCGGCGCACGGGCCGTCTACAGCATCGAAGACGCCCGCTACCCCTGGTCCGACGGGTCCGTCCGGGCACGATCGGAGCTCGGCAGCCCCTTGCGGCTGAACTGCGAAAGCGGTTTCGGCACCGCGACTCCGGTCACGGGAACCTTCGGCTTCACCGCCGCCGCCGAGGCGATCGGACTCCTCCTCGGTCACAAACGGCCCGAAAGAGCCCGGGATTGACCCTTGGCACATGGGCAAACGAGAGGCATATTGTCGCTTGAGATTGGGAATCCTTAGGATTTGTTAAGGAAACTCCACCTCCCCTCCCCATGAAACAGGCCTACGAGCTTTTCCAGGATATGACGCCGGCGACGGCGCACTCGGTTTTTCAATATCTCCGCGACGAACAGCGCGAGGTCTACAAAGCCACGATTTCCTCTCTCGCAACGAATCGAAAACTTCGCCCGGTCATCATCCAGCGAAAGTCGGTGCCGGAACAGATCGACTGGATGCTCCGCAACGTGAAGCTCCGCGGATCGGCCGAAGTCGCCGCGCAGGTCCTGCAGCTCTGGCTGCTCAAGGGCCACACCTCTCTCCTCACCGGCTTCCTCGATGGACTCGGCATTTCCCACGATGGAGAAGGGGCCGCCGAGGACATCCCGGATGAGTTCGATGCCAAAAAGCTGAAGAGCACGGTCGCCTCCCTCCTCAAGAATCACGATCCTGAAATCGTCCGCATCTATCTGCACATCTTCCAGCTCCAGAAGACCGGAGGTTGGTCGGAACTGACCACTCTCATCGAGAGCACACCCGAACTTCAGTTCGGCGCCTCCTCCTCCGCGAAGACCACTTCAAAGACTTCCGATGAAACGGAGGTCGCCGAACCGGCGGAAGCCTGACCTATGAAAAGTGCCTATGACCGCGCCATGGAGCGCTTCGGTTCGGAACCGGTGAAATCGCTCACCGATGAACAGCGCACCGAAATCGCGGCCATCGGGGACAAGTTCAGGGCAAAGATCGCAGAGCGCGAACTCTTCCTCAACGACCTCGTCGCCCAGGCGATCCGCGAGGGTCGCCACCACGAGGTTCCCGATCTGAAGACCGAGCTTGCCCGCGAGATCGCGAGCCTCGAGAGCGACTGTGAGACGGCGAAGGAGAAAGTGCGTTCGGCTCCCTGACATTGACACCGTCGGGACGGATCAATCCCCTTCGCTGTCGAGACCAGCCTCCCCTTCCCCTTCCAACATGAGGAGCCCGTCCGGCTCGATCACGGCAGCTCGCGGACCGGCCACCCAGGCATCTTCACTCGGCTCGACTCGGATCCGGAGACGACCGTTCTCAACCTTGCCGACGATGCCGGGGAGCAATCGCCCGACGGATCTCGGATCGCGTCCCCGCTGGTGCTGATGCCGCACGAGGTCGCCCAGATCGGGATCGGGGCGGCTCATCGCGAGGATGCGGCCCAGCCCGGACCAGGCCCGCGCCAGGGGGATGTCGAGATGCTCCTCGAGGCTGCGCAGATCCCACGGATCGATCGCCCCGAACACAAATCCAACCTTCACCGAACGCACTGCGAGAGGCATCGTGATCGCCTCGTAAAACCGCCTCCGTCCGGAGAGATGGGAGACGGATTGTTCGAGGAGGGCGCGCTCGAGCAGCTCGGAGTCTTCCCGCAGAGAGAGCGAGCGCGATACGGCCCGCCCGCGCCCGAGAATGGCTCCCCAGCAGCCGAACACGAAGCCTTCCGGCGAGGCGATATCCTCCTCGGTGAAAACGACATCCTCCCGTCGGATGAAATTTGCGGAGTAGACCCGGCGGACATCGCGGAGGACTCCGCACGCGGAGTGAAACACCACCGTATCTCCAGGGCGCGACATAAGCCCGACCGCTTCGCGAGACGGATCGCGGCGGGAGAGGTCGAGTCGCCAGCAGGTCAGCCAGGCGGGCTCAAGACAGGCACGCACTTTCTCAAAGAGGGCCATGAGGGATCCCGGAGGCGAGACGACCGACTTCATGTCAATGAAAACACCCTCGTCCCCCTGCCAGAAATCCATGAGATGCGGCATGAAGGCGCGCGAGGTGATGACCGTGCGCAGGCCGAGGGGGGCCACGCTGCGCGCAATCGCCTCCGTCTCGTTCTGGCCAATGGCAAACGGCAGGTTCACCGGGGTCTTGCCCGCGAGCACCAGTCCGAGATGGATGATCGAGGTCATCGGCCCGGGCGGGAGGAGGATACCGATACGATCCCCCTTTTCCGAGGGATGCCGCATCCAGCGCCGCGCGATCGAGACGGCGAGAGCGAGACACTGGGCGCGAGTCCAGTCGCGGGGACCATTCTTTCCATATTCGGAAAACAACACGCGACGACGCCGATGCTTCAGCGCCCGCACCGCAGCGACCTCGAGCGGCCTCCGGAATTCGCGGCGATGCGAATAGGCGATCCGCGCCTGCTCCCATATCGCGAGGCGAACCGTGTCCACGGTGGCTCGATCCGGGGCGATGGGCGGGCCGTAGGCAATCTGCAGCGGACAGACCAGCGAATGCGGACGCTTCCTGAAATAGGATTCGCGTTCGTAGGAAAAGATCGATTCAAAGAGCCCGTCCATGTAGACGGGCACCACGGGGCAGTTCGCCTTTCGCACGATGATCTCGAAACCTTTTTTGAATTCCGTCGTGACACCGAGGCGAGTCAGGCCTCCTTCGGGAAACAGACAAACCACATCCCCCGACTCCAGTGCTGCCGCCGTCCGCACGAGTGCTTCCTTCGCCTTCTCCGGACGGATCGGGATGGCCCCGAAGAGCCGGAGGAACCAGGCGATCGCCTTCACCGAAAGATAGTTCTCCAAAATGACGAACCGCACCGGCCGCGGACAGGTGAGGTAGAGGATGAACGAATCGATGTAGCTGACGTGATTGCTGAGGAGGAGGACTCCGCCGCTTCGCGGCACGTTCTCGGTACCGATCCGCTTCATCCGGTAGACAAACCAGACGAGCGGCGCGAAGGCAAAACGGAAAAAGGCACGCGCGAGTGACTTCATGCGGTCAGCAGGGCATTCGCCTTCAGCATGCGATGCAGGAGGTAGCTGGCAATGAGGATCAGAGGCACAAAGACGAGGGTCTGTGTTCCGACGGTGATCCCGGCGATCTTCATCAGAGTGCTCGCGAGGATGGCCCCGATTCCCGAGATCGACACCAGCAGATTCTGGGCGGAGAGCACACGGCCGCGCTGATCCGGAGCGATTTTGTCCTGGAGGTGCGCACTGAGGGGGACCAGAAAAAACCCGCTGGCAAAGCCCACCGCGACGATGGCGACATACCACGGATAGGTCTCGGCAGCGAACCATCCCACCGGGATGAGTCCCCCCGCCATGCCAAGCCCTCCGAACACGGCGAGGGCCGGACGGTTTCCATGACGGGAGAGGAAGGAGACGATGAGACTGCCCACGATGAGTCCGCCTCCGAGGATCATGAACATACGCGCCGCCGACATCGCGATGCCGCCTTCCACCGCGTCCGGATGCAGATCCTTGGCAAACCCGAAGAAACTCAGGCCCACAAAATTTGCCACAAACCAGTAAAAGGCGATAAACAATCCGGTGCGACGGAGGACGGGTTGGCCAAAGAGATAGCCCAGATCGCCAAAGTGACTCCAGAGCACGGAGGGATGAAACCGCTTCCCGGGATGATCCGGCGTTCGCAGAATCAACAGGCTGAGGACGATCGGTACCAGCGAAGCGGCGGCCCCCCAGGCAAAGACATGGAATGCGGCGGCCCATCCATTTTCCTCCGAGACACCCGAGGCCGCGTTGCGAGCGATCAGCTCCTCATCAAACCACCATCCCGCCAGGGCCATGCCCCCGAGGATTCCGATCATGAGAAACATCTGCATCTGGCCATTGGCGGCACCGAGGCGCTTCGACCCGACGATCTCCTTGACGATGCCCTGCTTCGCCGGAGAAAAGAGTGTCGATTGCACGAGGAAGAGGAAGTCGGCAACGAGGGCCAGGGGGAGCGAGCGCAGCGTCAGTGCGAGAAGGAAGAGACCAAAGATGATCACTTTCGCAATCAGGGCGAGCGTCATCACGGAACTTTTTGCGTAGCGATCCGAGAGCCATCCCGCAAGCGGAGCCAGCAGGATGAAAGGCAGGGGTATCATCGCGGCGAGGATGTCCTCGATGTACTTGGCCAGAGTGGTCCCGGCCGCAACAATGGTGGTCAGACTGATGAGGACGATCTTGACGAAATTGTCGTTGAAGGCGTTCTGCGCCTGCGCGAGGAACACCGAGACGAGGGATCGACGGGAACTCGCCGGGAGCGGAAGGTCGGGGAGATTCTCGGGCGATTCGGACATGGGCACTTAGGTAGACGAAATCGGAGGCGAGGGCGAACAGATTCTCCCGCGCCTCACACTTTGCGCCCCCTCGGGAGACGATAGAGTCCCAGCACCTGGAGACAGGTGGCGAGACGACCTCCCCATTTCCCGGAATAGGGCCGGGGCGGAGTCATCGTCCGCCAGCCGCGTTCCCTGCCGATCGCGGCGAGCTTCGCCGAGGGATGAATGAGGACGGCCTCCCCGGCAAATTCGAGCAGTGGCAGATCGGCGGCACTGTCGGAATAGGAGCACGAATCCGGCAGCACGGAAACATCGGCGGCGACCAGGCCTGCGGAACGCATTGCGCGGATCTTCTCGCCGTGCTTGTTGTTCGGCCCCTGGATTTCCGGCACCAGGGGGAACCGGTCGGAAAGGATCACCCTGGTTCCGAAGAACTCGTCAAAGCCCAGTTGTTTCGCAATTCCACGCAAATAAAATTCGGGACTGGCACTGTTGAGGACGAGGATGCGCCCCTCTTCGCGATGTCGCGCGATCTCGGCGACGAGATCCGGATAGAGGGCGGAGGAAAAATCCGATTCGAGAAACTCCGCGACACGAGCTTCGAGCTGATCGCGCGACATTCCCCGGAGATAACCGAGGAAAAGACGCTTCATCGTGCGCAGACTGAGCAGCCCCATCGCGGCGAGCGGCACACAGGGCAGAAACAACAGAAGCCAGAGACGCCGCCAGCCCTCGCGTCGCAAAATGAAATTGCAGAAGAGCGCCTGCGTGTCGTAGGGAAGGAGGGTGTGGTCGAGATCAAAGAAGGCAAAGCGCCGGTCCATCGGTCGCCATCCTAACGCAGCCCCGCCCGGTCGACAAATCACAAGGCAGATCACGCCCCGCCACAGATCTCATTGGCCGATTGCGCCAGGGCCGAGACAGCCGCGCGGATCTGCTCCTCGGTGGCACAGAGCGGCGGCATCAGGGTGAGAGTATCCCGAATCGGCCGCGTGAGCAGGCCGTGCTGCCGGGCCCGTCGACACACCCTTGCCCCGGTTTGCCTGCGCCAGTCGAAGGCCTCACCCGTCTCTCTGTCGATCAGATCGATCCCGGCGATGAGCCCGAGCTGCCGGATCTCTCCGAAATGAGGGCAGCGTATTGCTGCGTCGGCGAGGGAATCGGCGAGGGCCGCGATCTTCGCGGGCAGTCCCTCGAGAACACGCCCCTCTTCGAAGATCCGCAGATTGGCGAGGGCGGCGGCACATCCGAGGGGGTTCCCGCAATAACTGTGGCCGTAAAAAAAGGTTTTCATCTCCTCGAACCGTCCCAGAAAGGCGGAAAAGACACGCTCCGTCGTCAGCGTCGCCGCGAGCGGGAGATACCCACCGGTGAGACCTTTCGCGAGGCAGAGAAAATCGGGAACGACCCCCTCGTGCTCGCATGCGAAGAGGCACCCTGTGCGTCCGAAGCCAGTCATCACTTCATCGAGAATGAGAAAAACATCGTTCCGATCACACCATTCCCGCAAACGTCGCAGCATTCCCGCTGGCCAGAGCCGCATCCCCGCTGCCCCCTGCACGAGCGGCTCGATCACGACGGCGTTGATGGACCGCGCCGTTGCTTCATCCATCGCCTCGACTCCGGCCATGGAGTCGAATCGGTGCACGGCGTATCCGGTCCCGCCGTGGCGCGCGTGGAATGCCGCGATGCCGCCGAGCGAGGCCGCCCCGACCGTGTCGCCATGATAGGCCCGATCAAAGACGACGAAGTGCCTGCGCCCCTCCTCCCCGACGCGGGATCGGTATTGCGCCGCCATGCGGCAGGCGCATTCGATCGCGGTCGAACCATCATCCGTGAAAAAGACCCGCGTGAGGAGATCGCCCGGAGCGACCTCGACGAGTTTCGCGGCCAGCCGTATGGCGGGTTCGTTGGAAAATCCGAGTGCGGAGCAATGGGCGAGCCGCTCGAGCTGGGCCCGGATCGCGCCGTCGATCCCTGGATGGCGGTGACCGTGCAGATTCGTCCAGATCGAACTGTTTCCGTCGAAATACTCCCGGCCCTGGGTATCGGTCAGGGTGGCACCGCGCCCCGAAGCGAGCACGAGCGGATCGTCCTCCGAGTCGCACCAGTCCCCCATCTGCGTGAACGGGTGCCAAAAATGGGCGTGATCGAGACGGCGGAGTTCTTCCACCGGAGAAAGAGGGTCGGGTCGGAGACCTGACCCGGTTGGGTCTGGAGAGGCCATGCGGAGCGGGGAGCGATCCGCAGGCGAATCCTCCACCAGGGACTCAAGCCCGGTTCACGTCTGCGGCAACTCCCATTTCACCTTCCCCGAATCTCCGCCCTCTCAAAAAACAGGGTGAACTCGTGTCGATTGTAGGTGAGGTGAGTCTTCGCAAAAAGGCGCAGACCGGCCCGCTCTCCGGTGGCAACGGTGCGCCCGAGGAGTGCGAGTGGCTCGTCCACCGACTCGACCCGCGGCAGCTTCAGGGTGAATATCACCAGCCCGCCGATCCTGACAAAGGCCGAAAGCCGCGCCACGGCGGCAATCGACTCGGCGGCAGGGCCGTTCATATCGCACAGGAGTGCGTCGTAGCGCATCGCCGCAGGCGGGTTGAAGCGATTGGCGTCTCCGAGGACGAAGGTCAGCCCGCTGCGACCATCGAGCCTCGGATCGAGCGGAGCGCGATCAATCGCAGTGACGCATTGGCCGCGGGCGAGCAACTCTGAGGTCATGCCGCCGGGGCAGGCCCCCAATTCGAGCCAGTGAGAGCCGCTCGGGAGCATCGGTCGGTGGAGTCGCAGGTAGTGCAACGCCTCCGCGATTTTTGCCCCGGCGCGGCTGATCGTTCCCGGTTCGTCCTGCGCGAGGTAGCGGCTGCCACCCGGAAAGAAACCGTTCGAAAGCCGGGGCGACTGCATCCCGGCATAGAGTCCCTCTTTTCCGACGAGGACAAACAGAGTCTCCGCCTCTGCCTCCTGGTACTCGACCCGCCGGGAGCACAAGTCCGGAAACAACTGGACGAGGCGACCACGCAGGTTTGCGGCGAGATGGCGGAAATATCGGTCGGGCGAGGTGGGATGCAGCGCGGCGGAAAACACCCCCTGCGGAATCCGTCGACCGAACTTTGCGAGAAGAGCCTGTGCCGCCTTTTCGACAAAACCTTCCGTCTTCGCGGGAGAGCAGGGCCAGGAATGTTCGAGCGGAAGATTCCACCGGAGGAAGGTGGCGGCCGCTGACTCGTGTAGGATCTCCGGACGGGCCAGGCGGACCCAGTGATACTCGCGCCCGAGTCGCCTCGGAGCCTCAGCTCCAAGACCGTGGAAAAGGTCCACCGCGAGGCCGTCGAACAATCCGGGCAAACGGATCAGCCACGGACGGGCGGGAACGGGAGGATCTTGCTCGGAGGAAAGCATCTCGTACAGTCTTCGCGCCGCCGTTGTCGTCTTTCAAGCAGTCCCTTCTAAGACGTTGACAGGGCTGGAGAACGCGCGTTTACTTTCGTCCTGCTTGTTTTCGGTCTGAAAACGCGTCGATGGCGAGGTCGCCAAGTGGTAAGGCCGGGCTCTGCAAAAGCCCTATCGCGGGTTCGATTCCCGCCCTCGCCTCCATCGCGCGGTCACGCTACCGCGATTCGGCGGTGCCGGTAAACCGCTCCTTGCCCTCTTTCCATCGCTGGAAGACCTGCCTGGCTTTCTCTTGTTGTGTTTTCGTCAGGAACGGAAGCATTTCCGACAGGGCCCGTCCGGTGAGATCGATGTCCTCTTTCACATACGCCTTGCGACGCTCGTAGCGTGCGTCGAGAGCGGAATGGATGAAGGGGCGAACCTGTCCGAGTTGTTCGTCGGTGAGGTCGAGTTGCCCGGCGAGATGATTGGTCACGAATTCCTTCGATTCCTCATCCCTCCAGCCTTCGCTGAGGGGAATGATCCTGAC
>CALDKL010000747.1 GCA_937898895.1 uncultured Verrucomicrobiae bacterium
CGCTACGTGACCGGTGCCTATCCCGGCATCAGCCTTTCCCATTCAATCTCCAAATGAACGCCATCCTCTCATTACCAACCCGGCTCCCGAGGAGCCGGTTCACCGAGCGCCCTATCCGGTGCCTGACGCTCCTCGCGAATGTATTCTTTTTAAATCTCTGCGGCTCTCTCATCTCGCCGTTGATAGCTGCCGACCCGGGCAACATCATCGTCCTGGATGAGGCCGGCGTGAACAATCTGCGAATCGAAACCGTCGAGGTCGAGGAGACCGCGTTCGAGGCGACGATCTTTTCTCTGGGGCGAATCGAAGTGATTCCCCCAAATGTCGCCGCCGTGAGCAGCCGGATCTCGGGACGTGTCGTGGACTTGCTGGTTTCCTCGGGCGACACGGTGAAGGCGGGTGACGAAGTCGCGAAAATCGAAAGTCGCCAACCCGGCGATCCGCCTCCCGTGATTTCTCTCAAGGCGCCGCTCGGCGGCCTCGTCACTCATGTCGATGTCCGTTTGGGCGACCCCGTCGATCCGGAGAAGCCGCTCCTCGAGATCACCAATCTTGACGAAGTTTACGCCATCGCCCGGGTCCCCGAACATCAGGCCGGAATGATGCCTCCCGCCACGAAAGCGCACATCAAGGTGGCGGCCCTGCCAAAAGAAGAATTCGAGGGGGAACTGCTGCGCTTCGGCACCAGTGCCGACAAGGAGAGCGGCACGATAGACGCGATCTTCCGGCTGAAGAACCCGGGAGGTCTCCTCCGTGCCGAGATGCGGGCGGAATTCTCCATCGTGATGAGCAGGCGGGAGAATGTCGTTTCCATCCCGCGGGCGGCTTTGCAGGGTGAGGCCTCGAATCGATTTGTCTACGTGAAGGATTTCGATCTGCCCAATGCTTTCGTGAAAACCCAAGTGCAGGTCGGAGAGATGAACGATCGTTTCGCCGAGATCACGAGCGGTTTGTTTCCTGCGGACGAGGTCGTCACGCGGGGTGCCTACTCCCTTTCCTTCGCCGGAGCGAGCAGTGTTTCGCTCAAGGAAGCTCTCGACGCAGCCCACGGCCACGAGCACGCCGCCGACGGCAGTGAAATGACTCCGGAAAAGCTTGCCGAGATGGAGGCCGCAAAGGGCGGCGAGGGATCGGAGCATGGTCACGAAGAGGGCGGAGTCAGCACGCTCTGGAAATACGCGTCGATCGCCCTTTTCGTCTTGCTCGTGATTTCCCTCATCACCAAGAGACGCCCCGCCGTCCCTGAAGAAGAAACCACCACCCCGGCGGAAACTCTCACGAAGGAGGCACATTAGTCATGCTCAACAAAATGATTCACTGGGCGCTCGCCAGCCGAGCGCTCGTCATCGGAGTCTCGCTCATTCTCATGGTGATGGGCCTGAAAACGGCCACGGAACTGCCCGTGGAGGTACTGCCCGATTTGACCAAACCCACCGTCATCATTCTGACGGAGGCTCCCGGCCTCGCGCCGGAAGAGGTCGAGGCACGCGTCACCCAACCTCTCGAGAGTGCCCTCATGGGCGTGGCCGGTCTCACCCGACTGCGTTCGAACAGCGATGTCGCGCTTTCGCTCGTCTATGCCGAGTTCGGTTGGGACACCGACATCTACAAGGCCCGCATGCTCGTTCAGGAGCGCCTCCAGGGAGTGCGCGAACAGTTGCCGGAGGACGTGCAGCCCTTCATGACGCCGGTGGCCTCGCTCATGGGTGAAATTCTCCTCGTGGGAGTGCGCTCCACCATCAAGGAAGGCGAGGCGGGATATCTCCCGCCGCGGGAGATCCGTTCCCTCGCCGACTGGACGATCAAGCGTCGTCTCCAGAGTGTTTCCGGGATCGCCGAGATCCTCAACATGGGTGGCGGCGTGAAGCAGATCGAGATCCAGCCCGATCCCTACAAGATGCAGTCCAATGATGTCTCCTTCGACGAGCTCGAAGAGGCCGTCACCGAGGCGGCGAGCACCACCACCGGGGGATTCCTGAACACCGGCCCCACCGAGATCATGGTGCGCAATCTCGCGATGACGGTGGAACTGAATGACATTGCCAAAACCATCATCAAAGAGATCAACGACCGGCCCATCGCCATCTCCGACGTGGCGGATGTTGTTTGGGGAGTGGAGCCGATGCGCGGCGACGCCACCGTGAGTCAGGCTCCCGAGAAGTCACCCACCTACGGGGTCATCATGTCGATCACGAAAGCACCGGGATTTGACACGCGAAAGCTCACCGAAGAGATCAAAATCGCCCTGGATGAGCTCGCCCCGACCTTCCCGAAAGGAGTCGAAACAACCCTGCTCTTCCAGCAAAAGGACTTCATCGACAATGCGATCGGCAATCTCACCGAGGCGATCCGCGACGGGGCCATCATGGTCACGATTGTCCTCTTTCTTTTCCTCCTCAACTTCCGGACCACCTTTATCACACTCATGGCAATGCCCCTATCCTTCGGCATCACCATGCTCGTCTTCAAGGGCTTCGATATCAGTGTGAACTCGATGACCCTCGGCGGTCTTGCCGTGGCGATCGGCATGGTCGTCGACGACGCCATCGTCGATGTGGAGAACGTCTTTCGGAGGTTGCGTGAAAACGCGTCACTGCCGCATCCTCACCCGCGCTTGCAGGTGATTGCCAAGGCCTCCGGCGAGGTGCGAAACTCCATCCTCTACGCGACCGTTCTCATCATTCTCGTCTTCCTCCCGCTCCTAGGATTGACTGGGGTCGAGGGCAAGCTGTTTGCCCCCATCGCCATCGCCACGATCATCTCGATGGTGGCTTCCTTCGTCGTTTCGCTCACGGCGATTCCTGTCCTTTGCTCGATTTTGCTCAACCCCAAACAAGGGCACGAGCACAAGGACGGCTTCCTCACCCGCGGAATGAAATGGCTTCTCGAAAACACGCTGCTGCGCTTCGGCCTCAGTCAGCCCTACCTCATGCTCGCCATTGTCCTGATGATCGTGGTGGCCGCCTTCTCTCTTTATCCAAAGATGAACAAGGATTTCCTGCCCAAGTTCCAGGAGGAAACCGCCCTCGTCGCTGCAACCACCGCACCGGGAACTTCGCTGGACGAGATGAACAAGATCTCCGATGTCATCGAGCAACAGATTCTCTCCGTGCCGGAAGTGCGCAAGGTGGGCCGCCGCCTCGGCCGGGCCGAGCGGGGCGATCACGTCGTTCCCGTCTCCACCGCAGAGTTTGACGTGGATTTCATGGAAGCCGAGGGCGGGCATGGGACCGAGGGGCGGAGCCGCAAGGAGGTTCTCGACGACATCGCCGCGAAAATCAAAACCGTACCCGGCGTTTTTGCCGTCGTCAGCGGACCGCTCGCCGACCGCATCGGACACATGATGAGCGGTGTCTCCGCCCCTGTTGCTGTGAAGATCTTCGGCCCCGACCTCGACAAGCTCCGCCAGATCGGCATCGAGGTGCAGACCGTCGCCAAGGGCATCCCCGGATTCGAGGACTGCAAATTGGATCAGACCTCGTCCATCCCCCAACTCCGCATCGAGGCCGATCGCGACCGCGCCCGGGCCTACGGGATCTCTCCCGGCAGGCTCAATGAACAGCTCTCCGCCCTCATCGGAGGAAAGGAGGTCGCGGAGCTGCGGGAGGGCCAGCGAGCCGTGAACCTCGTCATCCGGCTGCCGATCGAGTGGCGTGATTCTCCTGACAAGATTGCCAAACTACCCGTCGAAACACGCGCCGGAAAACGGATCCCGCTCTCCCTCGTGGCCGACGTGCGCGAGGCGAAGGGACCGAACGTGATCTTCCGCGAAAACAGCCAGCGCCGTTTCGCCCTCGCCATCAAACCCACTGTTCGCGATGTTTCCAATCTCGTCGTGAGACTTCAGGAAGAGGTGAAGGCAAAGGTCACCCTGCCCGAAGGCTATTTCATCACCTACGAGGGAGAATTCGCGGCGCAGAAGGAAGCCACGCAGCGCATCGCCACCTTCACTCTGGTCGTTCTCGCCGTCATCGCCTTCCTTCTCTACGGCTACTTCCGGACGCCCTTCTTCGCCGTCCAGGTACTCTGCGACATCCCGCTGGCGCTGGTGGGCGGACTCGTCTTCACCTATTTCAAGCTGAACAACATCAGCATCGCCACACTCGTGGGGTTCATCGCCGTCGCCGGTGTCGCCGCGAGAAACAGCATCATGCTCATCAGCCACTACCTGCATCTGATGCAGCACGAGGGCGAAGGCTTCACGAAACAGATGGTCATCCGTGGCACCAAGGAGCGCCTCGTGCCCGTCCTCATGACCGCGCTCGCCGCGGGCATCGGACTCATCCCGCTCGTCCTCGCCGCCGATCAACCGGGCAAGGAGATCCTCCACCCCGTCGCGGTCGTCATCGTCGGCGGACTGATCACGAGCACCCTTCTCGGGCTCGGGGTGACTCCGACGGTCTTTTTCACCTTCGGGCGAAAGGCCGCCGATACCGCCATTCAAAATGAAGCACCAGCCTCACATTAATCTCTTCCGCCCGCGTCTAACGGGCGTCAGTCAGACACAAAACCAAAAACCAAAAACAAACGAAAGTAAAAATATGAAAACCAACCTCCTCACCCTCGCCATCGCC
>CALDKL010000748.1 GCA_937898895.1 uncultured Verrucomicrobiae bacterium
TTTCAGCTCGATGTTGCCCTCGGACATGTTGGTGGTGGCGTTGAAGGGAAAGGGAACCGCCCCGATCGGCACCCCGGTGGGGGCGATGACGATCTTGCCCGAAGTGGCGTTGATTGTGCGGACGATCCAACTGTTTTTCGTTTCCTTTGGTGATTCGGCCTCAAAGCCGAGGCTGGCCCCTTCGTTTTGCTCTCGAAAGTTGCGTTGGTAGTCGACCCACCAGAAGAGGCCCTGCCCAACATGGAGCGAAGGTCCGATGAGGTCGATTTTCTCAACGGTTTGTCGAGCGAGACCGGCCAAGGAAAATTCCACGAAAATCGTGGGCAACTCGGCGACGGTGATAAAAGAGGTGTATGGGTCCTTGATGGTGATACCGGCGAGTTCAATTTTCTGAAGTTTTTCCTGGGCCATGATTCCGTCGAGAGAGAGGGGCACATCGAAAAGGCGGGTCTCGATGGCGAATTGAAGGCCTTCGATCTGGGGCAGGAAGGACTCGAAATGAACGCGGCTGCGGGTGATCTCGATTTCGCCAAGATTCCACGAGGGAAGGGTTCGCGTGGTGGAGGGCCGGGCCGGAGCGGATGAGGTTGCCGAGGGTGCCGAGGGTGGTGATGGCACCTGCGCCTGGATCGGTGACTGTGGTTTTTCCTGTGGTTTCTCTGGCGGAGCGGAGGATGGGGAGGGGGGATTCTCGCCTGGTCCACCGAGGAGGGTTTTGAGTCCTTCGCCGACGGTGAGGATGGCTCCATCGACGGTCACCTTGCCGATGCGTCGGGTGCGCTGGAGTTCCGTGGCGGTGGCATCGATCGCGATGGCTTTGACGTGAAAAATTTCATCCCGGGCGGGAGCGAGTGACTCGGAGGCCGAGTCTCCGGCCGGGGACGAGGGAGGCGGCGGGCCAACAAAGTCGAGAATCCGCGCGTGTTCACTGAGCGTGAGATCCTCAAAGCGAAGTCGATACGAGTAGGGATCGCCGTCCCGAGCCGGGATTGTTTCGATGAGAAAGCCGGACTGGATTTTGGGCACTTTTCCATCGGCAAAGCGCGAATCGGCGATGAGTCGTCCGCCACTCACCTCGAGGTGGCGAGCCTTGTAAACGGGGCGGTTGACGGGACGCGGGGGTGAGGCATCCGACGAGTCCGAGCCAGCGAGCCAGCGACCGAGAGCCGCATCGGTAAAGCGGAGAAAGGGGCCGCGCACGACGAGTCGATCCACGAGACTCTCGCGGGCAAAGTCGGACCATTTGCCTTCGATCTCGACGTGTTCGAGGGAGAGCAGGGGATCGGAGGCAGGCGTGGCCCCCGGAGCCCGGAGGCGCGTCTGGGTGAGGACGAGGGACTGGAGACCCTCGGAGGCAAAGCGTTCCGCCCCGCCGAGCCGCAGATCGTGCAGAGTCCCACGCAGGGACGTGGAGAATACCGGAGCAGGCTTGCCGCCGAGCGTGAGATCGCGGACCAGGACACTGCTTTCGCCGAGGTGCAGCGCGTCGATCTGCCAGGCGCGGCTCGGCGTGCCAGGGGGAGTTGAGTGAGCTGGAGAGGGCTCGAGAAAGCGGGCGAGGCTTTCGTCGCTGCCGAGAAAGTCGAGTTTTTCGATGGAGACCGAGGAGAGGCGATGTTCTTCGGTCAGGGTGGCGAGCGAGGTCGATTCACCTCGAACGCTCGAGGCGGAAAGAAACGGCAGTCCACCCGAACTGGCCTGGAGGTTGGTGAGTGCGATACGGAGAGGGCCCTCGCTGTCCCAGTGCCCGTTCTGAAATCGCAGGGGAGGTGGGGAAAACGAGAGATTCCAGGTCAAATCGGGAATCCGGGGGCGACCATCGTGTCCATCGAATCCGGTGAGGGCGATGGAGCCCCGGTCGATGAGGAGGGAGCGAAGGAGGAGGTCGGTTGTTTTCTGAGGATGCTTCGTGGGAATCGGGTCGGACGCTGTCGGTGCGGAGGAGCGGGGGGGGAACAGGTCGGGCGTGATGGTCAGGGCGGGTCGATCGAGGCGGATGGGTCCGAGTTCGATCCGGGTCAGGTCCGAGTTGAGTCGTCCTTCGCCGGAAAAGGCTGCGATCTGCCCTGCCGATCCATTTTCTCCGAGGACGATGTCGCGCAGATCCCAGGAAACGGGAGTGCGGAGGAGTCCCGATCCTTCCTCAAAATCAAGGGTCGGGATGCGGATGGCCCAGCTCCCTGCCATGGGGGGAATCGAGGCAAGATCGATCCGGAAACGACCGTCTTCGACGATGAGGTCTCCGGTGAAGAGCGCGAGACGGGAGAGGGGAAAGGGTGGCACCCCGGAGGGTGTTTCCGGAGTCGGATCGGTGCTGGACGGAGGAGGGGGGGCAAGGGCGGCGAGGGTCGCGTCGTCGAGGGAAAGGATGGGGCGGTGCAGTGTGATGGTTTCGAGACGACGGGTCCGGCGAAGTTCCTCGAGCCGATAGGTGATGACGACTTCGGGGAGGGTCGCCAGGTGGCTGCCCTCCGGGGCTCCTTTCGGGGTGAGGTGAAGGTTGGTGATCCGAATGACGCCGATCGGGTAAAAATCGAGTTCTCCAACCGAGACGCGAAAGGGTTCGACGAGGAGGGCGAGAGTCTGATTGAGGAGACGGACCCGATTCAGATAGACGATCGAGGCGAGCGCGCCGACGAGCAGCAGCGTGCCCGCGATGATCGCGGTGATACGCAGAAAGAAGCGCAGCAACCAGCGCAGGATGCCGCGGGCCGAGCGTCGTGGTCTCGGGGAGGCGGCTTCGGGGACTGGGGAGGATTGGCCCACGCTCCGATTATAGACGGTCTGGAGCGGAATGCGACCCTGTCGGGTCGGAAAGACCCATCCTTATTCGTAGTCCGCAATGAGCCGGAGATTTGCGATCTCAAACGGATTGAGTCGGGCCTGGATTTGCTCGACGGAGTCGGTGAGGGGGCGATAGGCGGAAC
>CALDKL010000749.1 GCA_937898895.1 uncultured Verrucomicrobiae bacterium
AAAACCCCGTGATGGAAAACTGCGAGGCATTTTCCCGCTTGGTGAGGCGCGACGACAATGGAGCGGAGCGACATAGCCTGCCTGCAAGGCAGCCCGGAGGGCCGAGCGGGGGCGAGGGCAAAGTGGGGCTGCCCCCACGACTGAGGAGCAACGAAGCCAGACGGGAAAAGGGCCGCAGCCCGCAGGGGCGTTCCAAAACACTTCCGGCGAAGCCGCTGGCTTCCCAGCCAAAAACAAACCAAGATTTTTCATTGCGGGGTTTTTCAACAGTCTCCTGATAGCCCGGAGCGGAAGGAAATTCAAGACGCAGTGCGATTTCCGATCCATCGCGCGGACAGATCGGATTGCGGGAAAGGAATCCTCGCCCGCCTTCCTCACAAAATCCTCATGCCATTCCCGGAAGAGCGTCGTAGAGTGGAACAATGCCCTCCTTCCGAGCCTTTGACCTGATTCCCTCGCTGCAAGCCACCCTGAAGGCGGAGGGATTCGAGACGACCACGGAGATCCAGGAACGCGCCCTGCCGCGTCTCCTGCGCGGCGAGTCGGTCGTGGGCGTGGCCGAAACCGGCAGCGGAAAGACCCTGGCCTATGCCCTGCCCGTCCTCCAGGCGGTGAAGCGGCTCGAGGAAACGGGAGGAGTGTTGACGGATCCAGGCCAGCCCCGCGCCGTCGTCCTCGTCCCCTCGAGCGATCTGGGCGACCAGGTGACGCGCGTCATGAAAACGTTTACCCACGACACTCGCGTGCGGGTGCGCTCGGCTCTCGGCGGGGTTGCGATGAAGATCGCGCGGCGGAATGTCGACGGAGCCGTCGAGGTGTTGATCGCGACTCCGGGCCGTCTCGAACAACTCATGAAGCTCGCTCTCGTGACGCTTGCGGAGGTGCGTTTCCTCGTCCTGGATGAAGCCGACCAGATCCTCGACGCAGGTTTCCTCCCCGCCATCCGGCGCATTCTCCGTGCCTGTCCGCCGGAAAGACAGCTCGCCCTCTTTTCCGCGACTGCTTCGGATGCCGTGCGCACCCTGATCGGAGAACTGTTCGGAGACACGGAAGTCATCGAGACGCGCGGTCGCCATCGCCTCGTCCCGACCCTGAAAACAGTGAATCGGATCGTGCCCAACGGGAAACGCTTTCCCCTGCTCGAAGAAGTGCTGGCCGAACCGGTGGAGGGCGGCACCCTGCTCTTCGCGAACACTCGCGACCAGTGCGACGACCTCGCCGCGGAACTCATCGAAAACAGCTACCGCTGCGCCATCTACCGGGGCGACATGGACAAGGTCGAACGAAGGCGGAACCTGCGTGAGTTTCGCGACGGATCCCTGCCTGTCCTCATCTCGACGGATCTCGCCGCCCGTGGTCTCGACGTCGAAAACATCGGCCGGGTTATCAACTATCACCTGCCGCGCGAGCTGAAAAACTATCTCCATCGCGCCGGGCGCACGGCCCGGGCGGGACGCGAGGGCACCGTGATCAATTTCGTGACTCCGCGCGATCAGAACCTGATGAAACGCCTCGAGACGATCGAGGCAAAGGGTGATGCCGTCGGATTGCCCCGCCGACCGCGATGAAATCGAGAGCCACCTTTCTTTCCGTCCTGATCTTCGCTTCTGGCCTCGGAGCCGAGGAGCGAGTCGATGTCAGCACCCTTTCGGGCAAGGTCGTCTGCGGGTACCAGGGCTGGTTTCGCTGCGAGGGCGACGGTGCGAACAACGGATGGCACCACTATGCGGTGAACGGTTCCTTCGCGCCGGGGAGTTCGCACATCGAGATGTGGCCCGACGTCTCCGAGCTGCCTGCCTCGGAACGTTTTGCGACCCCCTTTCGTTTCGCCGACGGATCGGTTGCGGAAGTTTTCAGCTCGGCCCGCGAACCTGTCGTTCGGATGCACTTTCGCTGGATGATGGAACACGGCATCGACGGAGTCTTTTTGCAGCGTTTCGCCACCACCGCTCGCGACCCCCGCTACCGCCAGCCAATGGACCGGATCCTGGGCTTCACAAAAGCTGCCGCCGCCGAACACGGGCGCGGCTGGGCACTCATGTATGACCTCACGGGAATCCGTCCCGGCCAGATCGACGAGGTCATCGCAGACTGGCGGCGACTCGTCCGCTCCGGTCAGATCGATCGAAAAAATGACCGCTCCCTGTTTCACCATCGCGGCAAACCGCTCGTCGCTCTGTGGGGGCTAGGCTTTTCTGATCGCGATCCGATGCTCGACGAGTGGGAGCGGTTGATCGATTTTCTCCGCGACGATCCGGAGTGCGGGGGCATGGCGCTGATGTTGGGAGTGCCCTACTACTGGCGCACGCTGGATCGGGACACGATTCCCGATCCGGCTCTCTTCCGGCTCCTTGGCAAGGCGGACATCCTCAGTCCCTGGAGCGTGGGCCGCCTCGGCACCCCGCAGGACGCCGCGAACCGCGTTGGGGAACGTCTCAGGCCCGACATAGCACGGGCGAAGGAACTCGGGGCTGACTATCTACCGGTCGTCTTCCCAGGATTCAGTTGGACCAATCTCTCGAAGGCCCGAGGAGAGGATGCCGAGTTCAACGCGATCCCACGACTCCGGGGGGAATTTCTTTGGTCGCAGGCAGTCGCGGCAAAACAGGCTGGAGCAGAAATGCTCTATCTCGCGATGTTCGATGAACTGGACGAGGGTACCGCGATTTTCAAAACTCGTCCTGATCCGCCCGTTGGCGAAAGCCGATTCCTCGCCGAGCCTGGCGTGGCCCCCGATCACTACCTGCGCCTGGCCGGAGCGATCGGTCGGATGCTGCGCGGAGAACTCCCGGAATCCTTTCCCCCATTCGCCCCCTGACCCACTGCGGAGGCAGGGCGGGTGCATCGGGGGGCAGCGCACCCGGGGTCTCCCTGCTGCCGATTCCCATCCGTCGACCGACTGCACCCCTCAGCGCGTCTTCACCTTGAGATTCGCCGTGTCGCTCTTCAGCGGCTCGCCGACGGAGACGGCCCGGATGGCGAGGGTAAGGGTCTTGCGGAGGATGCGGGGCCTGGCCCCATTCTTGCCGGGCTTCTTCAGCTTTCGTTTGTCGGGGGTGACGACGGCCTGCAGGAGGACGTTCCCCCCGTCGGCGAGCGCGTTGGTTTGGAGGGTGCCGACGGTGATCGCGGCGGTGACGTTTCCGGAGGGATCGTACCAGGTGACTTTGAAAAATCGGTTGCCCCGGTCGCCGGAGAGCTTGAGCGCATCGGAGAGACGGCCACGGTTGGCCGCTTCGGCGCGGCCGGTGACGGGACGCAAGGTGCGCGAGGAGAGGGTCGCGACTTGCACCGCCGGGGCGAAGGCATTCCTGCCAAGGAGGGCTGCTGGCGAAGTGCCCACGGCCACATCGGGTCGGGTCTCGGCCAGCTCACTGGCATCGATGGTAAGATCGAAGGCGGCACCGGAGCCAGCCCCGGCGAGCCGATAGACCCGCAGCCGATAGTCGCCCGCCGCGAGGCCGGATTCGAGATCGAAATCGCCGTCGCCCTCGAAAAGCGCCACAACCTCGTCGGCCGCATTGCGCAACTCAGCCCGGAGCGGTGCCCCGCCGCCGCTGACCAGCTTCGTAACCCGCGGTCCGGCGAGCGTGAAATGGAAGTCTTGCTGTCCGCCCGGCAGCATCTCGCGGTCGTAGTTGGCGACGCCGAGGGTGAAGACGACCTGAGTGGGCGTAGTGAAGAAAACGCCGACTCCGTAGCCCGTCCCGACGGTGTTCGTCCCGTAGGCCCTGGCGTGGTAGGTGACTCCCTCACTCAGGCCGATGGCGTTCACGGCGAAGGCACCGGCTCCGCCCGAGGCGTGGGGAAAGTCCATGACCCCACCGCCGGAGAGGGCGGGATCGACGGAAGTCCCGAGGACGACGCCCCGCACGGTCACCGATTGGCCGCCTTGGTCGAGGACTTCGCCGCCGAGGGTCGCGCCGGAGCCGGAGACATTCGAGGCGGCGGCGGTCTCGAGCACGGGAGGAATCTCGTGGAGTCCGGCGACGACGAAAGTGAAGGGATCCTCGTCAAGGTCCTCGCTCTTGATACTGACGGTGGCGCTGGCGGATCCGTAGGCGCTCGGCGCGAA
>CALDKL010000750.1 GCA_937898895.1 uncultured Verrucomicrobiae bacterium
AATTCGCCATCGCCGTCGAGGGCATGATCGTACTCGATGCCGGCTCCTCGACCGGGGGCTTCACCGATTGTGTCCTCCAGGGAGGTGCGGCGAAGGTCTACGCCTACGATGTCGGAACCAATCAGCTTGCCTGGAAACTGCGCAGCGATCCGCGTGTCATCTCGCGCGAGGGTTTCAACCTGCGCCATCTTCTGCCCGCCGACTTGCCCGAGGCGGTTGACCTCGTCGTGATCGATGTGTCATTCATTTCCCTGACCTTGATTCTGGGCCCGGTCTTCGGAGTCCTCAAGCCGACCGGCGACGTGGTCTGCCTCATCAAGCCGCAGTTCGAGTTGAAGAGGAAACAGATCGGGAAAGGCGGCATTGTCAGGGATCCGGAGCTGCATGCCGAGGCGGTGGAAAAAATCCGTCGTCACGTCACCGACACGCTCGGAAAATGCTGGCAGGGAGTCATCCCCTCGCCTATCAGTGGCACCGACGGAAACACGGAATTTCTCGCATGGCTGAAACACTCCGAATAGGGATTTTCGCGAATCCCGTCAAGCCGGGTGCGGCGGCGCTCCTGCACGATCTCGTGGCCCGATTCGGATCGGCCGGGCAGTCCGTGCTGCTCGAGGAGGCGACGGCTGTCCTCGCGCAACTTCCGAGGGGAGTCCCCCTGTCACAGCTGGCGGATGAGGTTGACCTCCTCGTTGTCCTCGGCGGGGATGGCACCCTGCTCTGGGTGGTGCGGCAGATGGGGGCTTCGCTGAAACCCATCGCTGCGATCAATACGGGCACGCTCGGATTCCTCACCTGCGCGACCGAGGAGGAAAGCGGGGCTCTCGTCGAGTCACTGGTTTCGGGCACCTACACGATCAGCGAACGACTGCTCCTCGTCGGTGAACTCGAGCAAAACGGCCGCATGGGAGATCCGTTTTATGCTCTGAATGAGGTGACGCTCTGCCGGGCGGTGGCCTCGCGGGTGATTCATGTCGAGGCGCAGGTGAACGGAGTCTTCGCAAACCGCTATACCGGCGACGGTCTTATACTCGCGACCCCTACGGGCTCGACGGCCTATTCGCTGTCCGCCGGGGGACCGCTCGTCGCGCCGGATGCCAATGTCTTTGTCGTCACCCCGATTTGTCCGCATTCGCTCGCGAATCGGCCTCTCGTCGTCGATGCGTCGAGTCGGCTCGTCTTCGAGACCCCGCGTCAGCGCGATACCTTGTCTCTGCTCGCCGACGGGCAATTGCTCGCGGTGCTCGATGAGCCGGCCAGGGTGCATCTGCGCAAGGCGGATTTCCGGCTGCCGCTCGTCTCGCTGCCTCATCAGGATTTTTACGGAGTGCTCCACCGGAAAATGGGGTGGAAAGGGACTGCTCTGGAATCGGAGGACTCCGTCGAACGAAAGAGGTGAACGGTTGGGGTAGAAAAAGGGCGGGTCAGGGTGCTCCGCCACCGGCGCGAAACAAGCCCGCGATTTCCGTATCGCTCAATGGCCGGTCGAAGACCGCGATCTCGTCGAGACGGCCTTCGAAGGTGCCTTCAAGGGAGGAGCTTCCTCCGAAGAAGAAGGTGTCGGGTGTCGGCTGGGTGCTGACACGGGATTCGACGACGGCAGGCGAGCCGCCGTTGAGCGCCACCCGTATCGTGTCGCCGCTGCGCGAAACGACGAGGTGATTCCATTTCCAACGCTCGATCGTGCCCGGCACGGGGAGTTCGCGGGTGCCTCCGGGAGCTTCCAACGTCAGGGTGCGTCGACCTTCTTTGTTTTCGCAAAGACCGACCGCATCCTGGGGGGCACCGAAGGGGGTTCCGCGCGCGGCGAGCCACTCGGTTCCTTCCATGACTCCTTTCGCCGTTCCACTCCAGAACCAGAGCGAGATGGTGTAATCCCGCCCCGTCAGTCCCGCGATCCGTGCGCTGATTCGATCTCCCGCGAGAAAGGCGCTGCGATTGATACCTCCTTTCGCGAAAGCCTTGTCATT
>CALDKL010000751.1 GCA_937898895.1 uncultured Verrucomicrobiae bacterium
CGCGGAGTGAAGCGGAGCAGATTGATTTCACAAAGGCGCTTCTCGCCCGGTTATTGCCGTGGATCGATCTCGCTGGTTCGGAGTGGTTCACCTGGAGGGGGGACCGCGCCGAGCCCCTCACCGGCACGGGAGATCGTCCGCCGGGTGCCTGGTGTCAGCGCGAGGGAAATGTGCTGGTGGCCTGGCCGACAAAATTTGCCCTGGCACCGGACCTCGGCGACCAGGTCCTGCGCGAGACCGGAACGGGGACCACTCCCGCACCGCCGCCGTTGGCTCTGCCCCGACCGGTGATCGGTGTGCCGCCGTGGGAACAAGCCTGACCGATCCCGATCTCTCGCGCCGAGGCCATTCCGCCTCACTCTGCGGTCAGGGCAGCGCGTTCGTTACCGGCCCCGGATTTCTCGATAAAGTAATCCCAGTTTCCGTGAAAACGCTTCGCGTTTCCGTTGGCCACGTGGATGACGTCCCTGGCAAGCTTCTTGATGAAATGGACGTCGTGCGAGATGAACACGAGCGTGCCGGCATAGTTCTCGAGCGCGAGAATGAGCGACTCGACCGTGAGGATGTCGAGGTGCGTCGTCGGCTCGTCCATGAGCAGGATGTTGGGTGGATCGACGAGGAATTTGATGAGGTTGAGCCGACTCTTCTCGCCTCCGCTGAGGACTTTCGTCATCTTGTAGACCTCGTCCTTGCGGAACATGAAGGATCCGAGAATGCCGCGGGCGTCATCCTCGCGCAGGGTCGGGTTCGCCTCGATCACCTCGGTGAGGACGGAATTGTTCGGATTCAGAGTCGCGGAGCGATGCTGCGAGAAATAGCCGATTTTTGCGTTGTGGCCGGGCATGACTTTGCCTTGTTGCGGCGTAAGCTCTCCGGCGAGGAGCTTGAGCAGGGTGGACTTTCCGGATCCGTTGGGTCCCACGAGCACGGTTCTCTCGCCCCGATCAATGACGAGGTCGAGGCCTCCGTAGACCTTGTTTGATCCGTAGGCAAAATGAACGCCTTCGAGTTCGAGCGCTTTCTGACCACCGCGCGGGGGTTCCGGAATCTGAAAGCGGAAGGGCTTGCGCGGGGCGACCGGCTTCTCGATCTTCTCCATGCGCTCGATCTCCTTCAGCTTGGCCTGCGCCTGGGAGGCTTTCGAGGAGACCGAGCGAAACTTGTTCGCGAAGGCCTGGAGTTCACCGATCTGCTTCTGCTGATTTTTGTAGGCGTTGTTCTGCCGCTCGTAGTTGTCCTGACGCTGCTTTTCGAAATCCGAGTAGTTTCCGGTGTAGTGGAGGAGGCGACGTTCCGAGATCTCGTGGACTTCGTTGACGATCGCGTCCATGAACTCGCGATCGTGCGAGATCATGAGAATGGCGCCATTGTAGTTCCTGAGATAATCCTGGAACCAAAGCAACGACATCAGGTCGAGGTGGTTGGTCGGCTCGTCGAGCATGAGCAGGCTCGGCTCGATGACGAGGAGCCGGGCGAGGTGGGCGCGCATGATCCAGCCGCCGCTCATCTCCTTGGCGGGACGGTCGAAATTCTCCGCCGGATAGCCGAGGCCTCGCAGCATCTTCTTTGCCTTGGCCTCGACCTGCGGATCGTTGAGGGTATCGAATTTGGTATGGGCTTCGTAATAGGCCCTCGACTCCACCTCTCCGGCCTCCTCCATGCGTTTGAGGTCTCGCTCCAGTTCCGCGAGCGTGCCGGCCCGGCCTGTGGCAATCTCGAGCACAGTGTGGTCGCCCACGTCTTCGCTTTCCTGCGGCAGGAATCCCACGAGAGACCACTCGTCGATCTCCACCGTGCCCACGTCGGGTTCCTCCTGTCCCAGTATGATGCGAAAAATGGTCGATTTTCCCGCTCCGTTCGGGCCGACAAGGGCCGCACGGGTATCGTAGTTGATTTGCAGGGCAGCCTCCTCGAAAAGAGGGGTGCCGCCGTAGGACTTCTTCAGGTTGCGAATGGATAGCATGGGCGCGGAGACGCTGGGAATCCTCTACATACCCGACTCTCCGCGTTCCGCAAATCGAAAGCGGTGCGACGGGGGCGGCAAGCTGCGGCCAGGCTGGGGGGAAAAGGAACGGAAGGGCGCAAGCCGCCCCGCTGGTCCGTCCCCTGTAGCAGTCTCGAGAATGGGGAGGGCTTGCCTCCTGGGGAAGATCTTCCGAAAAATCTAGTCATTGCGTGACTTCGCGGGACGTGTATGGTCGCGGTTTGCCATCCGTTTTTGTCCTTCCATTCCATTCCATTCCATTCCATTCCATTCCATTCCATTCCAACCCGATCAGACCATGCCCTTTCGATTTACAGGATTCGCCGACGAGGCCGAAAAATCCCTCGACGGTCAGATTGCCACCCTGAAGGAAGCAGGTTGGTCTGCGATCGAGCTGCGACTCGTCAACGGCAAAAGCATCTGCGATCAGTCGGAGGAGGAGTGGACCAGCACCCGCACGACCCTCGCCGCAAACGGCATCGAGATCGTCGGTTTCGGTGGTCAGATCGGGAACTGGGCGCGGCCGGTCACCTCGGATTTTCAGAAAGACGTGGAGGAACTGCGCCGCGTTGCTCCCCGGATGCGCTCGGTCGGGGCAAAATTTCTCCGCATTATGTCCTGGCCGAACGACAAGGATTCGCCCTGGGATCGCGCTGCCTGGAAGGACGAAGTGGTGAAACGACTGCGGCAGCTCGCGCCCGTGGCCGAGTCCGAGGGAGTCATTCTCGCTCATGAAAACTGCAGCGGCTACGGCGAAAGTCCCGAGGGCTTCCTCGAACTGATCGAGGCAGTGAACAGCCCTGCCTTCAAACTCATCATCGACACGGGCAACAACAGCCTGCATCACAACAGCAACGAGGCGACCTGGGAATACTATTCGAAGTGTCGCGATCACATCGTGCATGTCCACATCAAGAGTGCGAAACCGAATCCCGAGGGTGGGGACTGGATCACCTGTCATGTGGACGAGGACCCGGTGCAGCGGCGCATTCTCGGGGATCTCGTTCGCACCGGATACGACGGATGGCTCTCGATCGAGCCTCATATCAAAGCAGCGATCCATGCGGGGCAGGATGTCGACGACACGGGCGAAGCCCGGCGCGTATGGGTGGAATACACGCAGCGCCTCGAGAAGCTGGTGAAGGAGATCACGGGCTGAACGGGATCGCGCGAACTCCCGCCCGCTGCCTGCGGTTTGGACTTTCTCCCCGGCGAGTCCTGTGAGAGCATTGCGGGATGAAATCGATCCGCGTCGTCTTCGGCTCCTTCCTTCTCCTCGCCACGATTGCAACGGGACTCTGGTTTGGGCCGCTCACGAGCGCGGATTCGCGGCGCATCGGTGCGGAAGTGGGGCATCTCATTGGCCGACTCGAGTCGGGGGATTCATGTTCCCTGAAGCTGTATGTCGACGAGGTCGTGGGACTCCCCAAGGAGCTTTCCGGGCGTGCCGTCTCGATGGATCTGCGCCTTCCGGATCACGTCCGCATCGCGACCGTGGTCGATGGCAACGACGT
>CALDKL010000752.1 GCA_937898895.1 uncultured Verrucomicrobiae bacterium
TGACCACAAAGGAGTTGGATTTCTGGGGACCTTATGGAAACACGATTGACGACGAGGTCTTGCGGGCCGTGGCACCCGACAAGCTGCGCACGATCTGGTGGGGCTACGGCGGCGAGCATCTGGCCTATCCGCTGTGGGGGCCGCTCCTGAAGGGAACTGTCAATGGCAATGCCTGGTATACCAGCGACATCGAGGCACCCAGCGGCCTCATGAGCGTGGATTTCTCACTGGCGGAATACTACAAAAACGAGCGCAAGCCGTTCGTAGATGCCCTGAACCACGGCGTCGGACCACTGCTCATCGCCACACCACTCAAAAAACATGGCATTGCGATTCTCTGGAGCCATGCAAGTTACAGTGCTTCATTCATGGATGAGAAGCTCCCAAACCCTCGCGACTCGGCAGGGGTCTTGCTCAGCTTTCTCTACCGGACCGGGCTCAACTTTGATTTTGTGACGAGTTCGATGCTGGAAAACGGGGTTCTTAAAAATTATAAAACCCTCTGGCTGCCGGGTGCAACGGCCCTTTCGGAGAAGGAAACCAAGGCCATCCTCGAGTTTGCGAACAGCGGAGGCGTCGTGGTGGCGGACATCAAGCCCGGCGTGCTGAATGCCTCGCTCGGAAAACTGGACAGCAGCCCACTTGCGCCGCTCTTCGGATTGGAGAAGCTGAAGGGGACGTCTCCCTTGCGCATGAAGGCGGTGGGGGTGGACGCCGAACTGCGAGGGCAGCGAATTTCCTTCAAGGCCGCCAAGTCGCATCAGGCTTCGGGCGTTCCGGTCTTCTCCGCCAAGGAATATGGCAAGGGTCTCGGCATCCTTTTGAATTTCAACCTCAGTTCCGCCGCCAACACATCCGAGGGAGGCCTCGATGCGTTTCTGGCTTCGCTTTTCCAACTGGCGGGAATTGCCCCGGAGGTCACGGTCGAAGGTCTGACCAGCGACCGATTGGTGATGCGGCTGCGCGAGAACCCGGACGGGCAAATTCTCGGAATTCTTGCGGGACGGGAAGATATTGGAAAATCCGCGAAGATCACACTGCCCGCCTCCCGCTGGATCTATGAGGTGGATAAGGGCTTTCTCACCGAGGGCAAATCCATTGAGGTAAAATTCGATGTGCCGTTCAAGGTTTTCAGCCTGTTTGATCGCAAGCAAGAACCACCGGTCCTTGAGATCTCCACGCCCTCCATCGCGGTCGGGGGTGCACTCGACCTCCGGTTGAACCGGCTTTCCCCATCGGGGATTTTCCGCATCGATGTCACCACGCCGGACGGAATGCCCCTGCGCCGATTGACGCGGGTTTTTGCGGGCAGCAAGGCGGAGAGCCAGCCGCCCCTGCGCTTTGCTCTGAGCGACACCCCCGGAAAATATCACGTCGTGCTCACCGACATCCGCACCGGATTATCCACCACACACGCGCTTGAGATCACAGGAGAGCGGGATTCCCAATGAAGAGATTCCTTCTCCTGGTGCCCGTGCTGCTCGCGATCCTCGCGACGGCACACGCCCAGATTCCTGTAACAAGAGAAGTCGAAGTCTCGGAAACCTCGAAAAAAATCCGGATCCAATTTCCCGAGGGATATCTTGATTATTATGGCGAGGCCATCGAGGGAGACCGTGC
>CALDKL010000753.1 GCA_937898895.1 uncultured Verrucomicrobiae bacterium
GAGGAGATCCTCGAGTTTCACCCCATGTTTTTTGGCAATGGTCCAGAGATTGTCTCCGGCCTGTACTGTATAGGTGACAGGTCCGGCCGGAGTCGCAACGGTTGCCGCAGGTGGCGGTGCGGTTGCCGCAGGTGCGGATTGCGGAGGAGCGGTCGCAGGAGCGGGCGATGTTCCGGGTCCGGGAATCGGGGGGAGCGGCGCGGTCTGTTGCGCGTAGGCGGAACCAAGGAAGAGAACGACCATCAGAGAGGAAACCGGGGAGTGATTCATGGGAAGATTCAATTCTGGATTGCCTCTTGTATCACGTTCCAAGGTCGGTGAAAAGAGATTTGCATCCGCCGATTTGCGCGACAGATGCCGAATCCCGTCGGAGAGCGTTGCAATTTTTTGCGTCACGCAGTACCCTCTCCCGACAAGGCCAGGAAAGTCCACCGTCATGACCACCCCCACCCTCGCAACCGCTGTCCCTCCTTCCTCCCTTCGGCACTGGACTCTGGGAAGTTCTGCCGTCCTCGTCGGTGTCGCGGGCGCCGTTTCCTCCCAGGCTGCCACCGTCGAGATTGATCTCGCCGGAAATAGTGTCTCGATGGCGAATGGCACCTTTGCCACCTCTCTGAATCTCGACCTGACCGGCGACGGGATCGACGATTTTTCCGGCACAGGTCTTTCGGGCGCCCCGATCCACACTCCGGAAGGTCAGGGGATCTCCCTGCAGATTGGCTCCCAGGAAGCCCGTGCCTTTTATGGGAAAAAGGAATCGTCCTGGACCTTCTCAACCAGTTCGGGGAAGGTGGAGACCTACCAAAGCACCTTCACCGGGTTCTCCCTCAAAATCGGATCTTCCTCGTTCGCATCCTACGAGCCCCAGGAGCTGACGGGTTTCCTTCCCGTCCACTTCACCGATACTCGCATCAACGGTGGCGAGGAGAGCCATGGATGGCTCCTCGTGCGGGTGGCGAGCACCGGCGAGGACGATCACCTCATCGAGCTGGTGAAGTTGCTCTACGACGACTCCTCGACGGATGCTCCGGATCTCTATGGCGACGACGGAGGCGTGGTCGGTGACGGGGGAGAGGGGCCGATGATTGCATATTTCACGCGGGGTTTGTTGGAGAAACATCCCACTTCCCATCTCCTTCCGAGAGCCGCACAGGCGAAGAAGAAGCGGCTTCGCTCTGAGATCGCCGATCTCGAGAATCAGGCAGCGGCAGTGGAGCGTCGCCTTGCCGCTCTCAAGCGAGCCTCGGCCAGAGCAAAGTCCTCTCCCCGCATGTGTCTGATTCCTTCGCGGAATCAGGCCTCGGGGGAAGCGGGCGTCTTGTCCCGCAAACTGGACGGTCTCCGCAAACGAATCCGGGCACTCCGGCAGCAGGTGCGAAAGCTCTGAATTCGTTTTTCCTGAGATTTGACAGCCTTTTCGTTTCGACGAAATTATGGCAATTCGATTTTCTAACATTCCCATCCCCACATGATCCCAAATCCCTCCGACGCCCCCACCACGCCCCAAAACCATCTTCGCACCGCCACCTGGCTCCTTGGCACTGCTGCCGCAGGCGTCGGTGCCACCGCCGAAGCGGGGACGGTGCAGATTGACCTCACCGGAAACGGAGCCACCTTCATTGCCAATACGCTCGATGATCAGACCTATCGCGATCTCACCGGTGACGGGATTGATGACCTCGTTGGGTCCAACGGACTGTCGATGGTGTCGGCCAGGGCCGACAGCGGTCTCGTCGGTCGTGTCGCGGGTGTCAGAGTAGGGGCGAGTTTCACCTCCTACTACTCGAGTTCTTCATCCACCACGGAGTCCACTTTCTATGCCTTTGTCGGGTCTGAGTCCAATTCTGGTGGCAACCCCGTGTCCGCCCGCAAATTTATCCCCGTGACGTTCACCGACGCCCGCATCAATGGAGGGATTCCGACCGAAGCCCTGATCGAGGTCTTTGCTCACAATGTGAGCGCATCCTCCCACGAGATCCAACTCGTGCGTCTGGTCTTCGACGATGCGAACTTCGAGCTTCAGGAAGAGGCCTCTCTCACCACCGAGTATCCCCAGTGGTATGATGTGACGGTTCGGAACACGCCCATTCCCATCAGTGCATACGGCAATGCCTCGAAACTTCGCCTGAAACGCCAGATTGCCGGGCTCGAAGCTCTCATCCGCAAGGTGAAGGCCGATGCACAGCCACGCACCCCGAGAATGCAAGCCGTAAGAATGAACCCGGCGACCCTGCGCTACCTGGCCTCCCTTGAGCGTCGCCTCGCCGCCCTCATGAAACAGCTTCGCCGACTCTGATCCCACCCGCCGGGCAGTTGTGGCCCCGCGCCCCCTGGATGGACCCGTCTGGAACACGCCGCCGTCTTCTCCTCATCGGATGGGACGCGGCGGACTGGAAAGCCATCACCCCGCTCCTCGATGCGGGGAAGATGCCGCATTTGGCTGCGCTGCTCGAAGGCGGAACCTGCGGAAACCTCGCCACCCTGCAGCCGGTCCTCAGCCCCATGCTCTGGACCTCCATCGCCACCGGCAAGCGACCCTACAAGCATGGCATCCACGGGTTCTCCGAACCTGATCCGGTGACGGGTGGCATCCGTCCCGTCACCAATCTTTCCCGCAAGACCAAGGCGATCTGGAACATCCTCAACCAGAGCGGGCTCAGGACCGTCACGATCGGATGGTGGCCCTCCCATCCTGCGGAGGAACTCTCGCGCGGGGTCATGGTCTCCAACAGCTACCAGAGAGCCCCCGGATCCGACCCTCTTCAGTGGCCTATGAAACCCGGTACGGTCCATCCGAAAAAGCTCGAGACCGTCCTCGCCGGGAAGCGCATCCATCCCGCTACCCTGACGGAAGCACAAATCCGCGCCTTTCTTCCCGGACTCGACGGCATGTCGCGCGAGGATCTGGCCCGTGCCGAGAAGGATCCCCGCGTGCAGTCCCTTCTGAAAATCGTGGCCGATTGTCTTTCGATTCATGGTGCGGCCAGCCTTTTGATGCACGCTCCGTGGGATTTCATGGGCGTCTACTACGATGCCATCGACCATTTCGGACATGCCTTCATGAAGTATCACCCGCCCCGTCGCGAGCATATCGACGAGTGGGATTTCCGGGTTTTTCGCTACTGCCTCGAGGCTGGCTATCTCCTCCACGACCGCATGCTGGGCGAACTCCTCGCCCTCGCCGGTCCTGACCTCACCGTCATCCTGATGTCGGACCACGGATTCCATCCCGACCACCTGCGTCCGCGCACCATCCCGCGCGAACCGGCCGGTCCGGCGGCGGAACATCGCCAATTCGGCATCTTCGTGGCACGGGGGCCCGGATTGCGGCGCGATGAACGGATCTACGGGGCGAACGTGCTCGATGTCTGCCCCACCATCCTCCATCTCTTCGGGCTCCCCGTCGGATCGGGCATGGACGGAAAAGTGCTCCTCGATCTCTATGCCGACGAGCCGCCGACCGTCGAACGAGTCGCAAGTTGGGACGAAGTGCCGGGCGATCACGGCATGCATCCGCCCGACCGACAGATCTCCGCCGCCGATTCGAAGGCAGCCCTCGATCAACTCGTGGCTCTCGGATACATTGAAAAGCCGGACGAGGATCAGTCCCTCGCTGTCGAAAAGACCGTGAGGGAACTCCGTTACAATCTGGCTCTGGCACGGCTCGACGGAGGAATCTTCCGCGAGGCCATCGCCGATCTCGAACGCCTCTACGAAGCCTGGCCGATGGAGCACCGCTTCGGGTTTCACCTCGCCCTCGGCTACCAGCACACTGGCCGGACGAGCGATCTCCGCCGCGTTGTCAACACCATCATTGAACGACGCCTCGAGGAGGCACGCGAAGCGGAGAAAGCCCTTGCCCAATTCACCGAAGAGGAGAATTCCCGCACCACTGCGGGAGCCGAGGCCGCCCCCCTCCCCGATCAGGTGAAACGCAAGCGTGCCGAAACCTATCGGCTGCTCCTCGCCAAAGCCCGACCCAATCTGTTCACCCTGCGATACCTCGAAGCCTTTGCGGACTTCTCTGAAAAGCGCTACGAAGACGCCCTCGCACGTCTCGAGCAACTCGACACCGATCACGGCTCGAGGCGAAATGCGATCATCCTGCGCGGCGAGATCCTGCAGCGGCTGCTGCGGTGGGAGGATGCATGCGTCGCCTTTTCCGAGGCTCTCGCGATCGACCCGGAAACCCCTGCTGCCCTCCTTGGTCTCGCCCGTAGCGACCTCGCCCGTCGCCGCTTCCCCGAGGCCGCAGACCATGCCCGCCGCTCGCTAGGTTTGCTCTTTTTCCAGCCTCGCGCCCATTATCTCCATGGGATTGCCCTCTATCGATCCGGCAACTGGGAGGAGGCCGAAGACGCCTTTCGCCTCTGCGTCTCACAGGCCCCGCTCTTTGCCGCAGCCCATCGCATGATTGCCGAGATCGCACGACGTCACCGCCGCGATCCGGCGCTCTCGGCCTCGCTCCGCGCACATTTCAGGGAGGTGCTTGCTCAGCGGCGGGCTCTGTCCAGGACGGCCTCACTCCCC
>CALDKL010000754.1 GCA_937898895.1 uncultured Verrucomicrobiae bacterium
AAGAGATGGAGCTGACCCTGGGGCGAAACATAGGCAACGGGGTTGCCCAGTTTGCGCACCGACCTCCGCGTTCCCCGCGCGACCCGTGCCCGATCCACCGCGACCTGTGGTTCGCTCCAGATCCCATTGCTGAGATCCGCCGACCAGATCGCGACATCGGAAGCTCCTTCACGGGAACCGCCGAACCAGAACGCGCGGATCGTGCCGTCGCGCAACTGCACCGCCGTGGCCGAATGGACCGAAGGTGCCTGCGAACCCACGGAAACCCGGCTCATCGAAGTCGGCCCGTCGGCCAGCGCCGCCGGGCGTGCGGCCAGGGGTGTCGACGGGTTCGGATCCGCGACGCGGCGAGAGGCGGACTCTCGCATGGCCATGCCCCAGGAAAGCAGGCAGACTGCGGCGAGAATGCCGCGCTGCAGGTGCTTCGCCCTCATCGGCGCGACGCCGCCGGGGCGTCGAAGGCAGCGAGAACTCCGTCGGGCAGAGCCAGCGCCGAGAGCGCGGCACGAGGCACCTGGGCGAGCAGCGGTCGTTTCGATGCGTCGAGCCACCCCAGGAGATCGCGCATTCGGGCCTTCGCCATCGCGGTACAGCCCACGGTCGAACGTCCCGGAGCCGACCAGATGTGAAGAAAAATCGCACTTCCCCGCCCGTTCACGACCGGTCTTCGATTGTGGGCGACGACGACGGCGAGATCGTAGAGTCCATCCTCGCGGTGCAGGACCTCGGCCGATTTCCAATCCCGAGGCCCCGGCAGGTCATCGGAACGCACCCATTGATTGTAGTGTGAGGATGCCGGATCATCGACCCAGAGATCTGCTCGCTCGGTGCGACGATAGGGAAACGCGGGGGACTGCCTCTCCTTCGTTCCAAAGGCTGATTCCAGGACAAAGAGGCCCGCCGGAGCACGTCGATCTCCCTCGCGCTTTTCCGGGCCGGGCAATCCCGCCGGATGAAGTCCGAGTCCCCATCCGAGCCCCCGGTGCCCGAGGGTCACCGGCCACGAATCGAGCACCTTCCATTCGCGCTCCCGGCATTCCAGCCGAGTGAGGGTGCCCACCGTGCTTTCCCATGCGTCAGCCACCACCAGTACGAGCTGCCCGCTGCCCTCCATCGGCCCTTCTTCCGCCGGGAGACGGAACACGGTCACCATCAGGACCATCAGCAGAACGGAGATACGAATCATCATGACACGGACAGGGGAGAATCCGATTCCGCTCCCGCAAAGTCAACGATTCCCGTGAAACCGCCGCACCCCGATTTTCACCCCGATTTCGACCTTGCTTCCGCTCCCTCTTGGAAACCGCCAATGAACTGAACCCGCAATAAACTCCCGATTTTCAAGATCAAAAAAACGCACAAAATCGACTTGAGCCATCAGAAAAACAAGAACAGGCAGAAAGGGCGAATCCGTTACAATACCATATCTTGTGGTCGTTTTTGCATTGACACCCCAATATCTTGTTGCAACTCTTATGAGTGAGTCGCATTTTTGCGTTCACCGCCCCCTTCCCCCATGCGTTGCATCAAGTGTAGCAGCCTCGACGACAAAGTCATCGATTCCCGTCTTTCCAAGGACGGATTTTCGATCCGGCGGCGTCGCGAGTGCCTCGATTGCGGGCACCGCTTCACCACCTACGAGCAACTCGAGCGCCGCGATGTGCTGGTCGTGAAGCGCGACGGCACTCGCGAACCGTTCAAGCGCGAAAAACTGCTCGGCGGCATGATCAAGGCCTGCGAGAAGCGCCGCGTTTCTCTGGAAGTGCTCGAGAACGCGGTCGACGACATCGTCAACGAACTCACGGCGGACAACCTCAGGGAAATCCCCACTCGCATCATCGGACCGAAGGTGATGGCTCATCTCCAGCACATCGATCCGGTCGCCTTCGTCCGCTATGCCTCGGTCTACCGTCAATTCCAGGATGTCGGTGAGTTCCACGAGGTGATCGAATCGCTCGAAAACACTCCGATTTCGAATCTTCTCCAGCCCGATCTCTTCGATCCGCGACCCTGACAGAATCACCTCAGCACTACCCTTTCCCCACAAACACACCAGCACAAACCCGTTCCCCGAGAAAGCACCCCATGATCTCCCTGCCGCACGCCTTACCCTACATCCGCATCGGTCGGTCCAGTCTCGCGCTCTGCGAATCGGACTGGCTCGACGAAACTCTCACCAACGCCGCCCGCGGCACCGACGTTCCCGAATGGATGGCCCTCGACATCTCGCGCGGCGTCGAGCGCTTCCTCGCAAACCATTACAAGGGCAGCGTGATCGATTCGGCGGATCTCTTCGCCCGCATCGAAAAGACTCTCCATGCTCTCGGGCTCGACCATGTCGCCGCGAAGATCGACAAGACCCCGCCGCCCGTGCGCATCTCCCTCAGCGAACTCGCCCGCCGCGCCGGGGCCGGCTACGAGCTGGCCTTCTTCAATCTGCTCGAGGAGCAACTCCGCTCCGCTGCGAGCGGCGGAGCCTCCGTCGTCGAGGTCCACGGGCTTCGCAACGGCGTGCGCCGCCTCGTCGCCACCAAAAAATGGACGACTCGCTGCGAGAAGCTCATGGGCGAAATCACTGCGTTTGTCAGCGGTGTGAAAGAACGTTTCGACGGCACCCGTCCAGGACTCCACCTCGTCATTGCCCCATGACCCTTTTCGAAAAAATCATCGCCCGCGAGATTCCGGCGGACATCGTGCATGAGGATGATCTTGCCATCGCCTTTCGCGATATTCATCCACAGGCTCCGACCCACATCCTCGTGATTCCCCGCAAGCCGATCCCGAGGGTGGGCGAAGCTCTCGCCGAGGACGGACCTCTCCTCGGCCACCTCCTTCTCGTTGCCCAAAGAATCGCCACCGATCTCGGTTTCAATGATCCTTCGAAGGGATTTCGCCTGGTGATCAACAACGGCCGCTACGGCGGCGAAGCCGTTCCCCATCTGCATGTCCACCTGCTCTCGGGCCGCGAAATGGGCTGGCCTCCGGGATAGAGTTCACCTCATCGGTGCGACCAGCAAGGCCTGGGGCGAGGCCGCAAAGCCGTTCGGCGCATTGAAGAACCAGATCTGCCCGGGAGAGGTGGGACCGAAACTCCAGATGGTGCCGTCCGCTCCCTTGGGCACGGGAATGGTGACCACTTCGTCGCTCCCCTGGACTTCGGCGATGACCTGGTGGTCCGGTCCGCGCACGGGAAACTTCGGGCCGCTCGCAAAGAGCTGCAGTTCCTTCGTTCCGGCGGGCACCTGGAAAAACATCTCGCCGAATTGCCCGAGGGGAATGACCCGCTTTCCGCGTTTCGGAAGCCAGGTGAGCGATTCACCGGGTTTGCGTGTGATGCGCCAGCCGGCGGCACTCTCGTTGCATTCAAAATAATAGACTCCGGCCTTCGGCACCGGAAACGTCAGCGAATGCACCTCGCCATCGAGCGTCTGGGTGCCCTCGGCGATGAGTTTGCCATCGGCATCCTCCAGCTTCCATTTTGCATCCGCACGATCACGATACCACGCGATGGTGCCGACGGTGATGTCGAGGGTGATGGGCGCTCCGTCGCTCCGGATCGCAAAGTGCTCGGGACGCTGCATCGCCTGCTGGTGTGCCTTTGGCGTTTCCGTCGCGAGGCCGCTGGGCGCGAGTCTCGTGTAGTCGAAGGAGAGTTCCGCCACCTCCATCGGTTGAAAATAATCCAGTCCCTCGCGAAACCATTTCTCCGTCTCCTCCCCGGTCACAAATCCGGCCTCCGCCCACGGCTTGGATGCCCGGTCGTTCCTCGCCCAGGTGGGTTCCTCGAATTTCTTTGCGACATCCGCAGCAAAACTGCTCTGGATGGCGTTCCAGTGATTCATGTATTCGTAGCGTGTTCGGTAGGTCAGTGTCAGGATCTCGAGCGAAAGCTGTTTCTGCCGCGCCTTGTCCTTCTCGTGATCGAGCAGCCAGCGCAGATGATTGTAGCGCAGATAGTGCTTGAGGTGATCGATGCGGGCGAGCACCTCGGGGCGGTCCGCAGCCAGCCTCGAGGCTTCTTCCAGATCCCGGAACAGGGACCCGAGGAGCTGGCGACTCATGAAGGGTGTCGCCTGCAGCGTCGGCATCCATCGCTCGTAGTAGCGGCGCATCACGGCGGCGGCGGGACCAAAGGCCTTGTCGAAAAAATCCGCCGTGATCGCCTTCACGTCCGCCTCCGGATCCCACATGAGTTTGTTCGCGACGTAGTAGCCGAGTCCATGAACGCCCCAGTTGTTGCCGCTTTCCATGTCCAGGCTCGTCGCCCCGAGCGCGGCATTCCTGCGGATGCTGTCCTCGATGTGGTCGAGCATTGCCCCTTTTCCACCGGGCAGCTTGTCGAAGTCCCACAACCACACACTGTAGTAATCGTAGAAACCCATCGCCCTGCACTTCGTCGGCCAGATTTCGCGCAGTTCCTCGAAGGTGTACCGTCCCCGGATGAAGCCCATCGTAAGCTGCACATACACATTCGGCTCCAGCACAAAGTCCGGCGGCTCGCTGTGTTCGTTGTAGGCGAGCAGACCGACCATTTTTCCCGGGTGGGTCTTTGCGATGGCTTTTGCCGCGTGATTGGCGAGCCCGAAAACACGATTGCTGATGCTGCCGAGCTTCAGGCACTCCGCACACTCGCAGTGGCCGCCGCCGTCGGCGCAATCCAGCGAAACCATCTCTCGATCCGGATTCTTCGAAAAGAAATCCTCGCACCATTTCACCGCAAAATCTCGCACTGCCGGATTGCTGATGCAAAGCTGCGGCTTCTTTCGCTCGCCCTTCACGAGCGCGAGGTATTCGGGATGTGCATCGAAGATCGCCCGGTGGTTCGCCACCATCGCCTCGTAGGCGTGCCCCGCATAGACACGGAAAGATGACGCCATGCGATTGTGCCGCGCCCAGTCTTCGTAGTCCTTCGCGCACGAGGAGCCAAGCGGGTGTTTCTTGTCGTCGGGGAACGGCCCGTAGCCATACCAGATGCGCCGAGCGAGGATTTTGGGACGAGAAAAGAGGGTCGCGTCGGCGACCACACTCGGTCGATTCGGAATCACCTGCCACTCTTTCGCCGGGAAGAACCAGCGACAGCCCAGTTGCTCGAGCAAGGCAAAGGCCGCATGCGACACCCCGAGGTCGGTCGCGCCCAACAACAGCAGGCGATCCTTGCCCGGATGGATTACAAAAGCCTCTTTCCCATCGTATTCCCCGTGCAAGGCAAGAGCGTCGCGATACCTGCCGTCGCGATCCACCTCCGCCGCCGTGCCCAGGACGATGCCCCGCATTCCATCG
>CALDKL010000755.1 GCA_937898895.1 uncultured Verrucomicrobiae bacterium
ATTTTTTGCGTATTAAAAATCAGCTCGCTTCGCTCGATTCTTTTAAAAATCGCGGACCTCTTTTCCACCTTCTGCGTGACTCGTCGGTCGCTGAGCTCGCTCAACTCCCTCCTCTCGCCTTGAAGTTGAAAACGATTCCTCACGAATTTTGCACACGTATTTAGCGATCACCACACTCCGGAAAGGATGCGATTGGATACGAGAAGTCAGTATCACGGCAACTCTCGCGTCCATTCCTGCTTGCGATGCCCCGCAAATGCGCAAGGGTGCGCCTGGCAAAATCCTATCCTCTCCCCAGTTTTATGAGTGCTCTCAATCATGCAGCCCTTTCTCGAGCCGCCGACGAAGCCCGCGGGCTCGCCATCGATGCCGTCCACCAGTGCAGTTCCGGACACCTCGGGCTGCCACTCGGGGCCGCCGAGATCGGGGCGGTGCTCTTCGGCAGCGATCTCCGCTATGACCCGGCCCATCCCCAATGGCTCAACCGCGACCGTTTTGTCCTCTCGGCCGGGCACGGCAGCATGTTTCTCTATGGGTGGCTCCATCTCGCGGGCTACGACCTGTCAATGGAAGAGGTGAAGCAGTTTCGCCAGCTCCACAGCAAGACTCCGGGCCATCCGGAGTTTGGTGAAACCGTCGGAGTCGAGGCCACGACCGGGCCTCTCGGTCAGGGCGTCGGCAATGCGGTCGGCTATGCGCTCTCCGCGAAGATGGCGGCGGCAAAATTCAACACGCCCGACCATGTGATCTTTGATCAGGCGATCCTCTGTCTCGCGGGCGACGGTTGCCTGCAGGAGGGAGTGGCCTCCGAGGCAATTGCTTTTGCCGGCCATTTCGGTCTCGACAATCTCGTCCTGATCTATGATTCCAACGACGTCACGCTCGATGCGATGGCCGAGGTGACTCAAAGTTACGACGCCCGCAAGCGTTTTGAAGCTTTCGGCTGGGAAGCGGTGCAGGTGGACGGGCATGATCTCGACGCGCTCCACGCGGCGATCACGGCGGCCAAGGCGAATCGCAATGGCAAACCGAAGCTGATCGAGGCGAAGACGGTGATCGGGAAAGGCATTCCCCAGGTCGCGGGCACTGCGGCAGGTCATGGCGAGGGCGGCGCGAAATTCGCTGAAGAAGCTCGTGCCGGTCTCGGTTTGCCGAAGGAATCGTTTTTTGTTTCGGAGGAAACGCGATCCTACTTTGCGGACCACGCGAAGAAACTCGCGGCAATGCGCGGAGAATGGGAACGGACCTACTCGGCGTGGCGTTCGGCCAATGCGGATCTCGCGAAGCAGCTCGATGATGCCGTCGCGGGACGCACTCCGGAGAATCTCCTCGATCTCATCCCTGAATTTGCCGCCGATTACAAAGGCGCGACACGCGCGGCGGGCGGTGATGTGATCCAGGCGGTGGCCAGGGCAGTGCCTTCGCTGATCACTGGCAGCGCGGACTTGTTCGGCTCGACGAAGAATCTGATCAAGGGAGCCGGAGACTTCGGTCGCAAGGATTTCTCGGGCCGCAATGTCTGGTATGGCATTCGCGAACATGCCATGGGTGCGATCCTCAACGGGATTGCCTACGACGGGATTTTCCGCGCGACGGGAGCGACCTTCGCGGTCTTCGCGGACTATCTGCGTCCTTCGATCCGGCTCGCCGGACTCGCCCATCTCCCGGTCGGCTACATTTTTACCCACGACTCCGTCGGAGTCGGTGAAGACGGTCCCACCCACCAGCCGGTCGAGACGGTGAGCGGGTTGCGTGTCATCCCGAATCTCGATGTGATCCGTCCCGGCGATCCGGAGGAAACGGCGGGCGCTTTTGTCGCGATGATCGAGCGGAAGGATGGACCCACCGTGCTGTTCCTGACCCGTCAGAATATCGACACGCTCTCCTCGATCCCCGTGAAAACGCGGCGAGAGGGAGTCCTCCGGGGCGGGTATATCGCGAGGAAGGAAACGGGGGCGCTCACGACCATCCTGCTTGCCACGGGCAGCGAACTCCAACATGCGATGAAGGCGGCGGAGGAACTCGGCGAAGGAGTGCGCGTCGTTTCGATGCCATGTCTCGAGCGATTCGACCGTCAGCCGAAGGCCTACCGCGAGGAAGTGCTGCCCCCCTCATGCACGAGGCGCGTCGCGATGGAAGCCGGGGTCAGCGGACTCTGGTGGAAATATGTCGGAAGCGCAGGAGCTGTTGTCGGGATCGATCGTTTTGGCATCAGCGCACCCGGAGACACGGTGATGAAGGAGCTGGGCATGACTGCGGCGAATCTGGTTGCGGTGGTGCGTTCGTTAGGGTGAGGGATCAGTGGGCGCTGAGCAGCGGGTCATCTCCGGTCGGTCCGGCACGTTTCGGCGGCGTTGGGATGACTCAGCTGTGCATGACCTGGCCGCCATCGATGTTGAGGGTCTGACCGGTCAGATTCCGGGCATGCTCGCTGGCGAGAAAGACGGCCATGGCTCCAAACTCGGTCGCTTCCTGCCAGCGACCGAGCGGGGCGACGCGCCGGATTTTTGCATCGGCCCATTCCTCGTAGGACAGGGACGCTGCCTCGGGGGACGCGGCATAGACGGCGCGATTCAGATCGGTTTTCACCATCCCTGGGGAGAGGGCGTTGACGCGAATGCCGTAGGGAGCCAGGTCTTTGGCGGCAAGCTGGGCAAAATTGATGACAGCAGCCTTCGCCGCACTGTAGGGCGGATCGGTCGGCGATCCGATCTGACCGGCTACGGAGGAGAGGAGCAGGACCGATTTTCGCGAGGTATCGCCCGCCAGGAGAGCGGGCACAAAGGCGTGGACCGTGTTCACGACTCCCATCAGGGTAACCCGGAGCACGTTTTCCCAATCGCACGGAGACAAATTCCAGAAGGGAAACCCGGTTTTCCCGGATCCGATTGCGGCGGCGCAGACGAGATGGTCGACGGGCTGATCGGCTACCGCGTCCCGCAGGGCAGAGGCATCGGCGACATCGACGGGGCATATCCGGACGCGGTCGGGGGCTTCATTTTGCAAAGCGATCAATGCCTCCCTGTCGAGATCGATGGCGAGGATCTCGGCACCGGCTTCGAGAAAGGAGCGAGCGATGGCGAGGCCGATGCCTCTGGCGGCTCCGGTGAGGGCGGCGGTATGGCCGGCGAGGGAGAGTGTCATGTCAGGAAGAGGATGAGATAGACCCAGTTGGCAAGCAGGAGTCCGGAGAGGAGAACGAGGTTTCGTCGGATGCGGCGGTTCTGTTCGGAGACCGGGGGCGGGGGAGTGCCGCAGAGAAATCGGTAAGTGCCGATGGCGACCCAGGCGACGCTGAGGAGCGCACCGATCACGAAGGCCGGGTTGAAGCGGATCGCAGCGAGAAAGTCACCCGAGGCAAGTGCTCGGGCCGAGCGGGTGCCGCCGCAGCCCAGGCAGGGAATGCCCGTGGCTGTGCGAAAACCGCACGCGGGAGGGTGGGCCGGAAGTCGATGGTAGAAGCGAGCCGCGAAGAGCAGCGCAACTACGGCGGAGAAGGTCACGAGCGGTGCGACCAGCCAGGCTCCGTGCCGACTGCGGAGGAGGTGATCGTCCATCAGGGCGCGGGTGCGAGAACGAGCTTGAGCGAGGCGCGAGGCCGGACACCGGGAGGCCCCGGGGTAATGAGGTCGCCGAGAAAGCGGTCCTCCGCGAGTTGGCCGGGACCAAGGATCGCCTTCCGGATCCCACCGAGGCGATCCGCCAGGGCGAGGGGATCGGATGCGACGAGTTCGAACCGGAGCTGGGGGAGGCTCACGCCGGATCGAGTGCAGACCTCGTCATAGTCCTTCACAAGCCGAACCATTCGCTCCAGATGAACGGGTTGGTCATCGAGATCGACGGCGAGGAGGTCGGGAGATTCAATCTGTTGGCGGAGAATCGAGAAGCGTGAGGCAGTGAGATCGACGAGGTGTGCAAAGTCGAGTTTTCCTTCAATGATATAGGCTGGTGCTTCCTTCACGAAGGCCTCCCGCTGGGGCGCATACAGTTCCCCGCGCACGTGCCACGCACCCTCTTTCCATTCGAGATCGACCGTCTTCATCGCCTCGGGGAAGCGGGTCTCGAAGAGCATCTGGGTGATCTTCTCGAGATCTTCTTCGCGGCGTCTCGTGGTCGCATCGGCGAACTCGCCCACCGCCTTCAGTACCGAGTCGCGCAGTCCCTCGAACTTCGCTGCTTCCGACTCCTCGCGCATCCTGGCGTAAGGTGTGTTGAGCGAATGGTATTCGGTCAGGACGACCTCGGCGGAGTGTGGGCCGATATTGTGTGCCCGGAGTATGCTTTCCGCAGTCGGAGCGAGCGGATCGCGCAACCCGAGAAGGCGTTTTTTGAAAAACCCTACTCGCTCCACGCTCAGGATTTCGATACCGGGTTCGGCTCTGAGGGCAGTGAGAGCAGCGCGCCATTGGAAACCGCGCACGAGGAGGAAGAGGGTGAATCCCAGAACAAGGGCGGAAAGGGTTGCTGATCCGAGCACATAGAGCGCGGAATGCGGTTCGCGAGGCGGTTTCCGGGACTTGGCGGAGACGGATGCCATGCGGGGAGAATAGGCGAGGTGTTTTGGGGAATCGAGCGCGAATTTCGGAGAGTGCGGGGACTCTCGGCCTGAACGCGATCCCCCATACCGTGAGACAGCTTCCGCTGGCCATCCGGCGCCTTTTCAAAAGAGATCGGGTTCGGGAATCTCCGCTCCGTGATGCAAAAACCGGAAATCACATCCCTCGGGTGCCTGGGTGATTTCCTTTTCGTAGAGTTGCGCGTAACCGCGCCGATAACGGCTCTCGCGGGGCTTCCATTCCGCGCGGCGGACGGAAAGTTCCTCGTCGGAGACCTCGAGGTGCAGTCTCCTTTGCGCGACATTCACCTCGATCCAATCGCCATCCCGCACGAGCGCGAGCGGACCGCCGATGGCCGATTCGGGTGCGACGTGGAGGATGCAGGCCCCGTAACTGGTGCCGCTCATCCGTGCATCAGAGACGCGGAGCATGTCGCGCACCCCTTGTTTCAACAAATAGTTCGGGATCGGCAGCATGCCCCATTCCGGTATGCCCGGGGCTCCGATGGGACCGGCGTGCTGGAGCACGATAATGTGATCGGCGGTGAGCCCGAGCGATTCGTCGTGGATGCGTTTTTTCAGATCCGCATAATCGGAAAAGACGGACGCCATGCCGCGATGGGCGAGCAGACGAGGCTCGGCTGCGGTCGGCTTGATGACGGCTCCGTCGGGGGCAAGATTGCCCCGGAGGATGAAGGTGCCGCCCGCCCTGGAAACGGGACGATCGAGGGGACGGATGACATCCTCGTTGTACACCTCTGCTCCCTCGATGGTTTCGCCGAGGGCCTGCCCGGAAACGGTGAGGCATCCGAGACGCAGATGATCCCTGATGCGGCTGAGAAGGGCACGGAGGCCACCCGCGTCGTAGAAGTCCTCCATCAGATACTCGCCGCAGGGGCGAAGATTCGCGATGACACGCACTTCCTGCGAGATGCGGTCGAACTGTTCCAATGTCAGGGTCACGCCCGCCCGTCCGGCCATGGCGATGAGATGGATGATGGCATTGGTCGACCCGCCTAGCGCCATATCGGTGACGATGGCATTGTGAAAGGCGTCTTCGGTGAGGATTTGGCGTGGGGTGATACCCTCCCAGACGAGATCGACGATGCGACGACCGCACGCGGAGGCCATGCGGGCGTGGGTCGAGTGCACTGCCGGGATGGAGCTTGCTCCCGGAAGGCACAACCCTAACACTTCGGCGATGGCGGTCATGGTCGAGGCCGTGCCCA
>CALDKL010000756.1 GCA_937898895.1 uncultured Verrucomicrobiae bacterium
GTTTCACCTACACTTCGCAGCCCGGACCTTGGGGCGCGATGGCAAATGATCTCGAGCGTCCCGTCTTCGAGAAATTCCCCGTCCTCGGTGACATGAAGTCCTGGCTCCTCGCCCGACCCGGCGTGTGCGCCGCCCTGCTCTCGGGATCCGGATCGACCATGCTGGCCGTGCTGGAAGAGGGCGCAGATGCGGAGGCGCTGACGCAGGATGCGCTCGCCCGCTATGGCGAAAGCGGCTGGACTTGGTCGGGGTGGACCCTGTAAGCTTTCCGATCCCTTGCAATCCCCCGTCGACAAATCCGAAGACAGTGTCCGCCTCGACCTCTGGGCGTGGTCGGTGCGGCTCTACAAGACCCGCACCCTCGCCGCCGGTGCCTGCAAAAAATCGCAGATCCTCGTCAACGGACAACGCTGCCGCGCCGCGCGGCAGATCCGGATCGGCGACGAGATCCGCGTACGACAGGGACTGCTCGAACGCATCCTCGAGGTGAAGGGCATCCTCCGTCGCCGCATTTCGGCGAAGGAACTCGGGGCGTATCTTGTCGATCTCACCCCGCCCGAGGAAATCGCCCGCGTCGCCGAACTCGAACAGTCCGCCCGTCAGGCGATTCCCCGGCGCGAGGCCGGATCCGGCCGCCCCACCAAACGGGATCGCCGCGAAATCGACGATTTCGGCGAAGAATCTCCGCCTCCGACTTTTGAGGAGTTTGTCAGGGCATTCGTGAAACGGAGACCGCATCGGTGAATCCCATCTTCCTTCCCCATGTCCACGCCTCTCTGGTCTGAATCGATCCGTCGCCTCTATCTCTCCGGGGCGGCGAACCAGTTCATCCTTCACGGCAATGTCGCAGACCGGCTCCTCGTGCCGACGGCGGATGGCGCACAGGTGGGAAGCCTCACCGATTTCCTGACAAACGAACAGTTGCGTCGCTTCGATCTTGTCCTTTCCTACGAACTCGGATCCGGGATCCGCATCCTCGCGGGCGAGGATTTTTGCAATCGGATCGCCCCGGAAGGGCCGCGACCCGTTGATCCCCCTGGTGCCATCGCCTGGATCGACCACCTTCTCCGAACGCTCGTCAATCTCCGCCGCCTCACTCCGGGCCCTTCCGGAGATGGGACCGTCGTCGGCAGGAATCACCACGTCGCCGTCCTCCTCAGCGGAGCCGATCTGCTCTTTCCGGTGGCGACCCAGGTGCGCGACTACGCCCTCAATTCGATGGCGGCGGTGGTGCGATCGTGGTCGCACGAGAGCCATTTCCTCGAGCAGAATCTCGCGGTCTTCCTCCTCACCGAACGCCTCAACCACCTCAATCACCTCCTCTCACAAAACCCGCGCACCTCCCTCGTCGAAATCCCCCTGCCGGACGAGGCCTCCCTCGTCGAAGCCTTCCGCCATTGGGAGGCACGTTTTCCGAGGGCACTCGCGAACGTTTCGGGACATCCGGAGATCCCCGCGGCGCGCCTCGCCGGAGCAACCGTCGCCTCGATCGAGTCGCTCCTGAAGCAACGCGAATACTCCGGCGAAGCGCTCGGAGAGAGCGATCTCGGTGAATTGAAAAAGTCGCTCGTCGAGAAAGACGCACAGGATCTCATCGAATTCCTCGAGCCGACTCGCACCCTCGATGATGTTCACGGGAGTGATGCGGTGAAAGCCTGGATGCGGCAGGATCTCGCCCTCTGGCGCGAAGGCGAGACCTCCACCATGCCGATGGGTTACCTGTTTTGTGGACCCGTCGGCACCGGCAAGACCTACCTGGTCGAATGCCTCGCCGGGGAGGCCCGCGTCCCGGTCGTGAAACTGAAGAATTTCCGCGACCGATGGGTCGGCAGCACCGAGGGCAATCTCGAGAAGATCTTCGGGCTGCTCCACGCCCTGGGCCGCTGCATCGTTTTCATCGACGAGGCCGACCAGGCACTCGGCAGTCGCGAGGCCGGATCGGGCGACTCGGGTTTGTCGGGGCGGGTCTATTCGATGATGGCGAAGGAAATGAGCGATACCACCAATCGCGGCCGCATCCTCTGGATCCTCGCTTCGAGTCGTCCCGACCTGATCGAGGTCGATTTGAAACGACCCGGTCGGGTCGATGTGAAGTTTCCCCTCTTCCCCTCGCTCGATGCAGTCGAAGGATACGCCCTCATCCGCGCCCTCGGGAAAAAGCATCATCTCGATCTGCCAAAGGATTGCCCCGGCGACCTGCTTGCGATGATTCCTGAACTCGTAACTCCCGGTGCGGCCGAGTCCATCGCCATCAAGGTCTATCGTGCCGTGCGCACTTCCGGCGGCACCGCTCTCGCCGCCCTGCTCGATTGCCTCGATGAATATCAGAATCCCGTGCCCGAGGAGACCATGCGTTTCCAGATCGGGCTCGCAGTGAGGGAGGCGAGCGACCTCGCCTTTGTCCCCGAAGCCTTCCGGGGAATGCGCTGAGCCACGTCCCTCCGCTCAATCGTTCCTTGACCGCATCGGGCCTCCCCACGATCCATTGATTCCGTCTCGCCCCCCGCCTCATGAAGTACTTTCCCCTCCTGTTCACCCTCTCCTCCCTGGCTTCGGTCGCTCCTCTCGCAGCGCAGACCTCGGCTCCGAAGCTCGCTGAAATCAACGATGCCGCCGCCTTCCTCGCCGGGGAGGAACTCCCCAATCACGCCGATCACCCGCTCACGCAGACCGCCGCGTGGAAAAGCCATGTCAGCGAGTTCGGGAGGGATTTCGCGAGCCATCAGGAGAGGGTCCTGATTCCCATGTCGGAGTGGTCCGCCACCGAGGTGAGCCCGGCCCAGCCTCCCGGGGCGACGGTGCGTTATTTCTTCAGCGGCCCCGACATCCTCCACGCCATCCACATGTTCCCCACGGCAGGCACCTTTGTCCTGTGTGGTCTCGAATCGGTCGGACAGGCCCCCGACATCTCCGTGCTGAACGAAGGCAACGTCGGCAAAGCTCTCGGGGAGGTACGCAATTCTCTCGGCGAGATCATCCAGTTGAGTTTCTTCCGAACAAAGGACATGAAGGATGATCTCCAGTTTTCCACCTTTCAGGGGACCACTCCCCTCATGATGATCTTTCTCGCCAAGTCGGGCCAGTATGTGAAGGAAATCGAGTTCCTGAAGTTGCAGAAAGATGGCACTCTCGTGGGTCAGGGGCTTGATCACAAGGGAGCAAACGCCGTGCGTATGGTCGCCTCACCGCGCCGCCTCGATCAACCGAAGACAATCTACTATTTTTGCAGCGATCTCTCCAACGGCGGTTTCGACAGCACCGGGTTTGGAACCTGGGCGGCGGCCCAGCCAAAGGGCAGTGCCTACCTCAAAGCCGCGTCGTTCCTCATGCACGACGGTTGGTTCTCGAAGGTGCGCGACCATCTCCTGACAAACAGCCATCAGATCATCGAGGATGATTCCGGCATCCCTTTCCGATTCTTCGACCCCGCCGTGTGGACCGCGACACTCTACGGTGTCTACTCCGGTCCCATCGATCTGTTCAAGGACGCTTTTCAATCCGACCTCGTCTCCGCCTACCGGACGGCGAAGCAGCCTCTCGGCTTTGGCACGGGCTACAAGTGGCGCAAAGGTGAGTCGAATCTGATGCGTTTTGTGCGAAAGGACCTGCCCGCTGCGCCCCCGCCAATACCTCCGGCGGTCGCGCCTGCACCGGAGGCCCCTGCCAAAGCTGCGACCGAGAAACCGACAGCCGAATAGCTCGCCTGACGCGGCCGCGTCACTGCCCTCCCCCGTCCGTTTCCGCTCCCTTCTTCAAAAATCCTCCGAATCCTTTCGGGAACAGGGGTTTTGTCTTCCGTTCCGTCACCTCGGTCGAGGCAGATTCCGGAGCGGTCCGCCGCGCCCCTTCAAAGAGAATGGGAAGGAACTCTGCATCGCGGAAGCCGCGTGCGCCCTTTTTCCCCTGGTGAACGACGACGAGATCCATCGAGGGAACGATGTAGAGTCGCTGGAAATTCGATCCGAGGGAGCAGATCAGATCGGGCGGTGCCTGCTTGCTGAGGCAGGCGCGGCTCCAGTCTTCGGGCAGCGGTTCGATTTCGAGGGTCTCCTCCACGTCGATCTCGCGGGCGTCGGGCCGGACGCAATAGGAGTTGACCCAAAAACAGAGCCCAAAGGCAGGGTTGATCGGCGTGGGTTTGAAACACTTCGTCAGTTCTTCCGTGGGCACGATCTGTTTTCCATTCCACTCCCCGCCATGACAGACCATCTCGCCGAAGTTCATCCAGTCCCTTCCGCTCATGTACATGCCCGCCGAGGGGATCACATTGCCGTGGCTGTCGGCGCGCCACTGACGGATCTGGATATCCAGCGGATCGATGAGCTTCCGGTCGAGGTAGGTTTGATAGGACATTCCCTTTCGCTTCAGTTTCCGGCGCAACACCTCGCAAAAGACCTGGAGGTGGCTCGGACCATAGACAAAGGAATCGCCGGGATCACGCCTGGCATCGAGCCCGAGGGATAGGGTGAGTTTGTCCGCTGTCGACCGCCCGTAGATTTCCTCGAAACCCGTCTCGAGACCCGAGGTGAAATCCAGCAAATCGCGGATCGTAATCCGGGCCTTGCGCGGATCGTCGCGCCACTCCGGCAGGGTCTCGGCGACTTTTTCATCGAGGCTGAGGATTCCGTCTTTTTCCGCGATGACGGCGAGGGCACCAAAGAAGGACTTCGTTCCGGAGTAAATGTGGATCGCTTCGTCACCGGAGTGGCCCTTGGCGTAGCGCTCGAAACGGGTCTGTCCTCCCTCTTTCACGATCAGCCCGATGCCGCCGCGCTTCACGGAATAGGAATGGGCCTTCTCGATGGATAGGTTCGAGAGCTGGCCGAAAACCGTCCCGGCAGTTCCAAAATAGGCGAGGCTCATGAGAAGCGGGACGCAATGCGACGCGGGCATCCGTAAAGATGCCAGAGGGAAGGCCGTAGGTCAAAGGCGGGAATGGGGGAACCCCTCCGCACCCCATCCTGCCGCCTCAAACCAGCCCATTCGATCAGAAAAGCTGTGTTCTCCCGACAGATCCTCCCACGAGAGCGGAAGGGAGTGGAGCATAGCGGAATCGAACCGCTGACCTTCTCATTGCGAACGAGACGCTCTACCAACTGAGCTAATGCCCCGAATCTCTTTCCATCCGGTGAGAACACGGAGCGCGAAGGAGATCCTCACCGACAGGATCACCCCTGCATTCACCAACGATCCGCATCCGGAGCTGCGATTCACCGCCCATCATAGGCGATCTTTACGGATACGCAAGGCGAGCTTTGCCCCGTCAGCCGGATGATACAGGGCTTGCCTCGTTCCCGGTGGAGCGTGTTCCTCCCGATCCGCGCAGGTCGCAACAATTTTCTTGCCCAATCCTGCGAGATCTGAAAATCTCCCACACATGAGGAGCCGTTCTCCGTTCTCCGTTCTCCGTTCTCCGTTCTCCGTTCTCCGTTCTATAGTCTCGTGATGACGATCGCGTTCGCCGCGCTTCCGCTGTCGCGTGCCTTCGCCCAGCGCTACATCCCGGCCCCGGCCAATTGGAGCAACGGGAGTGGCGGTTTTGGAGCGGGATCCATCGCAGGAAAAACCGTGGCTGCCGAAGGCGCCTTGGAGGCGGGAACCACCCGCGAAAGCGGCTTCTTCAAACGCATCTCTGCCGGGGAAGGAGATGATTTCCGCGTTTGCCTCTCGCAACATTCCTCCTCGGGCGTGGCAGGAGTGATGGTGCGCAACGACGAGTCTCCCGATTCTGCGTTTGTTTTTTATGGCTGCGACTCGACCGACAAGGCGATCCTGATCTACCGCGAACGCGCCGGAGATCCCTCCCGGAGTTTTGCCTTTGTTCCGCCACGAACCAATCCCTGGTTTCGGCTCGTCGTTGGTCGTGACACGGTTTACGCCTTCGATGCCGCATCCGCCGGGACGGATACTCCCGGCCCGTGGAATCCGGTGGCCGCGCTCAAGATTGAACTGACCGGAGGGGGGATGGCCCTGGGCGGCGACATGAGTTCGCGACGCGGCGACTTCGGCGGCCTCTTTGTCAGCAACAGCCACAGCACGGGCAGCACACCCGCGATCGCTGAGACGCTCTACCGGACGACTCCGCCCTTCTGGTCCGAATCGACCTCGAAAGCCACATTGGTCAACACCCAAGGCGCAAACTGGAGTGAAGCGCCGCCCGAGCCCAATCAGTTCGCAGAATCCGGCACGGTGATCAAACGAACGAATGTCGGGGCTTCCGGTGCGGGACACATCGATTTTCCGATCTCCATCCGCACACCGGGAACCTATCGTTTCCGAGTCCATGTCCTCGCCGGCAACCCCTCGTCCTTGTCCGCCTCGATCTTTGTAAACGGTGCCCTCGTGGAACCGGTCGCCTCGATCGTCAACTCGGAGCCCAGCCTGAACTCCTGGTTGATGGTCGGGTCTCAACGAACCCTCGCCGGGGGAAATACCGTGACGATTCGTTTGTCGGACCCAGGTGTGGACGGCACCGTCCTCTACGCAGACGCAGCAAGAGCGGAGTTCGTTCCGGTAGCGGACTCCGTTCACGAGCCTACCACCTGGCAGTATCCCTACTGGGTGAAGAATCCGGCCGGGACGACACGCATCACGCTTTCAGCCGGAGGCGGTCCGAGCAACTCGGTTGCACGAACGGATCTTCAGATTGTTCCCGGTGTGTGGAATGCCGGAGCCCACAATACGCTCGGTCTCATCGGCGATTCCCGGTACCGCTTCCGCTTCACCCGGGAGGGCTTGAGAGCGCAGGCGGGGCTTTCCGTGAATCCGGTGTTTCTCGATCCGGGGACCATTGATTTCCGTTTCTCTTCCTTGGCCAGCGGAAACGCGATCGCCGTCGGCGGAGGTTCGTCCGCCCCTTACCCGGTGAGCAACTCCATCACCCTCGAAATCGAGCGCCTTGGCAACGGGGTTCTCTTCCGCCGGATCAATGGATCGAGTTCGAGCGTGATTCACAGCGCCTATCTGCCCTCCTCGTTCACCCCGACGACTCCGCTCTTTCTGGATCTGGCGCTCTATGACGACGCGGCTAAGGTTGCCTATTCCGCTGTGCATGGCACCTGGGTCTACAACGCTGAGTTTCCGGGGAGCGTGGCGAATCTCGATTTGGACGGGGACGGGCGACGGGACAGCCTCGAGCAATGGGTGGTCGATGCCAACGCGGATGACTCCATCCAATCCATCTTCGATGTGAGCGGTGCCGACACGGATGGAGACGGTCTCAGCGATGAAGCGGAGTTCAGCACCACCCCGAAGACCAATCCCGCCCGGGCCGACAGCGACGGCGACGGTCTCGACGACCGCACCGAGATTGTGACCTTTCACACCGACCCCTGGAACACCGACACCGACGGCGACGACCTTTCGGACGATATCGAGGCCACTGACCCATTCGGGTTCGATCCGCTCGATCCGGACAGCGATCCCGCTGACGACGGCGTCGGCGATTTCACCGAGTGGGAGATCATCACCTTCCTTCCCGACGATTCCTTCGACGGGCAGGAGGATGTCACCGCCGATCCGGAACAGGACTTCGACGGCGATCTGGTCAGCAACCTTCACGAGAGCGAGGACCGCACCTCCTCCGTCGAGGCCGAGGACTACTTTCGACCCGTCGTGTTCGAGCGCCTCTTTGGCCGCCATATCGGCGTAGAGCACAGCATCGAGGCGAATGCCTCCGGGATTCTCTCGACGAAAATCATCCGCTCCTCTGCCTCCGGGCCGGCCGGAGCAGTGAGCCATCACGAAGCGAAAGATGGGACGCGCCTTCGCTTCCAGATCCTCGGGCTGGATGCGAACACCTCCGGAAATCAAATCACCGTCGGATTTTCACACCGGGGACTCGATGCGGAGGAGCCCGGTGATTTGGCGAACTATGCCATCGCGATTCAGCGAACCGGATCGGGTGAGGCCCGGGTTTTGTTCTACGGAGATCCGGCACCCGACGCAGCCACCTTCCCCGTCACGCCAACTGATTTGATCGAACTAAGCCTCGAGAACGGCGCACTGCATCTCGAAAAGAACTTCCAGCCCGTGGGCTTGCCGATCCTCCTTCCCGCCGGATTTGCGGACATTGATCGTGAAGCCTACCCCCTTGCCATCGTCGTCGGGGTTAACGGCGCGGCCACCGGATTGCAAAACCTCCGTTACAGACGAGTCGATGATCCCGACCGCGATGATGATGGCATGGCGGACCGATGGGAGGGTCTCTGCGGACTCAATCCGCTGAATCCCGCAGACGCCAACGAGGATTCCGAACCGGACGGCCTCTCCAACCGGGAGGAATATCAGATCGGTACCGATCCGCACAGTGCCGACACCGACAACGACGGTATGCCGGATGGATGGGAAAACAATTATGGCCTCAATCCGAAATCAAATGACGACGGCATTCCTGATGCCGATAAGGACGGCGACGGCATATCCAATCGCGAAGAGTTTGATTTTGGGACGCGACCCGATACCCCGTTCACGGCGGGGGATGCCTTCTCCGACACCTGGAGACATCGCTACGGACTGCCCCCCACCGCCCTCCTCAATTGCCAATCCGACGCGGATGAAGATGGTCGCACCCTCGCCGCAGAATTTGTCGACGGGACGGATCCGAATGATGCCGACACGGACGGAGACGGCCTCGAGGATGGGTTCGAGGTGCAGTTTGGCACCGACCCGACTGTCTTTGCCGCAGACGCCGACAATGATGGGATTGGAAACCTTGATGAGCTGGCCCTGGGAACCAATCCGGCAATGCCCGACACCGACGGAGACGGGCTGGGAGATCAGATCGAAATCCAATCGACCCTGGCTTTCGATCCAAAGTCCGCAGACAGCGATGGCGATGGCCTCGGAGATCGCGTCGAACACGAGATCCTCGTTCACGCGGCGTCAAACGGTGGCACGCTCCTCTCCCAGGCGCAGATTCACGGAGGCGACGACTACGACGGCGACGGAGTGACCAATCAAGACGAGGCCCGAGACACAACGGGTGCTGCAAATCCCAACAGCCATCATTCAGGATCCGCTACGGTCATGCCCGAGATGGCACTTAAGGGACGCGCATATTACACCGAAGGAGGTTCAGGGGGCGCCCCCAAAGAGGCCACTGAAGACGTTTGGGAGACGCATCTGATTCAGGGTGAAGATGAAGACGAATCACTTTATGAGCTCGCGAAAGCCATGCCAAACAGCTTCGATATGGGATGCTCAGAGGAAACCGTCAACCGCGATTTCTCCGTTGTCATGGTGAAGCCAATCTACGATTTTGACGGAGTGACTGTCATCGACTTTCAATTCGCACCTGTGAGCGGTCCCATTGCGGAGAAGGAATCCCGCCTGGAGCCATACCCGCCCGCCCAGGGGTGGTCTGAAACTGGATACGAGGAAACCAATCCGGTCCCCATCCACCGCTGGGGTGTCTTGATCTACGAGCTGGTCGAGGAAGGGGACCCCTATCAAGAAGGTTGGGGAACGGACTACGATCTGTGCGGAAGTGCCACGCCTGGGTCGATGGGGGAAAAGCTCCAAACGCTTAACGGCGCCGAAGCCACCAAGCAGCTCTACGAGGCCGCCGGTGACCCGCTCGATCCGAACGTCTACTGGACCGGAAGCCTGCCTTCGGGATCATCTTGGGGAGACGGCCAACGTCGCGAGCACGGCAGCGAGGGTCTGCCGGCTCCGAACATGGACAATTTTGCCTCCTTTGCTGACGGGGTCTACCCGTATGCTTACTGGACCGAATATTGGTTCCAGGCGCGTGGACCGATTCCCCAGGAGATGGGACC
>CALDKL010000757.1 GCA_937898895.1 uncultured Verrucomicrobiae bacterium
GGAACGATACGCCTACAGCGCCTTCGGCGTCCGGCGCATCATGGCGGCGGACTTCACGCCGCGCAGCTCATCCAGCTACGACTGGGAGTTCGCCTACAAGGGGCAGTTCCGCGATGGGGAGACGGGGTGGTACAACTACGGCTACAGATGCTACGTGCCGGAGCTGGGGCGGTGGATCAATCGGGATCCGATCGGGGAGGAAGGTGGATGGAATCTATACGGTTTTGTGGGAAACAACGGGATTAATGATTTGGATTCGCTGGGTCTAATCTACATTTATGCAGCAATGGACGGACTCTACGGGAGCAACTGCCTGGGATATGCTGCTACCGGACAAACCGGAAAGTTTCTGTACCCGCAGATGTCGGGATATGAAACACCAGAAAACTCGTTCATTGATTCACTAAAAAGCCAAGGAGGGTGGAATTGCACGGTGGTTGGCGGCCGTAGTGAATGCCAGTGTGATGAATGCTACGAAGACACAATGCTAGTTACCCAGTGGCTTCAGCCGGACAGTGAGACTAGAGATCCTTGGAATGATCCTGACTATCCACACGAACGCAGAAAAAACACAGGTGAATTCACCGATCAATATGATATACACGCCATCCGCCGTGACGCCGGTGGAGGGAATGAATATATGCAGATTCCCAGTCAGAAAATGGATCCAAATGTAAAACCAGAGGTATGCCCCAAGGAATTTCTGGATCTTTTTTCCAACCCGCGCTCTGGAATACTGTGCTGCTGTCGCCCTCGGAGAGACTAAATTATTTACAAATGAAGTGTTGGCACCGAAACGTAATTATTATTCTCGTGATATTCGCCTCGAGCTGCATTACTAAAACAGCATCGAGCCAAGATACGTTACGCTTAGCGATTTCAAAGAGAAGCGGCGAATTAGCATTCTCAATCTCTGATGAAAAGGGAAACTCAAACGCCGCCGATCTCAATATCTCAATGGCGTTTCAATTTATAGCAAAAACGGCAAAGGAACGAAGTATTCATTGGGTTGCAATCTTTGAGAAAGGGTCTGGAGGAAGCTGGGAAGAGATTGAAAAATACGCAAACCTTATAGTTAAAGAGTTTCATGTCTCAGGCGCATCCTTGAAAGAGATCAAGGTGGCAACAGGCGGAATTCCGGGGATGATACAAATTTGGCCAAAAAATGAGACGCCGAATATTAAAGAAACTGATGGAGATCAAAAGCCCATAAAATTTTGAAAAATGCCGCGTTTCTAGCTTGAACCAGGGTCAGGTAACGCCTCTTGACACAACTCGCTCAGGCAGCTTCACTGAAACTTGCCACCTTGCTTTCGAGGACAATTCCCGCTCACGAAGTTCATGAACACCAGCCGCCGCTCCTTGCTCCTTCGTATCGCCGCCGCCGCCGGCATTATCCAAATCTCCAAATCGAATGCCTCGCCATCGGCGCAGGCCAGCAGGTTCGACCCATCCACCCGAGAGGAAACCCACGAACCGGAAGGCGAACCCGCCCCGCTCGAAAGCACATTTGGGAACGGCCGCATCGTGCGCTACGACAGTTTCGGAAGAGTGAAAGAGGTCATTGAACCCTCGTCCGATGGAACGTCAACCCACATTACCTACTCTTACGAATATCGCTGAGTCTTCATTGGTGCCGACGGTTTGAACGCTCTTGAAAGGAAGGGGGACTCGTTCCCGCCACTTCCAACTGCATCGGCATCGAGAGCGCGAAGATTGGCATGACTGATCCACTGGGGATCGAATCGTGATGGGAGAAAGTCGTTGACTTCACGACCGACATTGCCTTTGCGATCCTGACCGATCTTTTGAGAAGATCCTCCCCATGTCCACCCTCCACCAAATCGGCTTCTACCACGGCCTCGGCGACTGCACCTACTTCGCCCATCAATTGCCGGTCTACTGCCGACGGGGCCACCGGTTCGAGATCTCCTGCGCCCCCGACAAGGCCTTCGTCTTCGCCGACTGCGGCCCAGGCGTCACGGTCCTTCCGGGCACGTCCGAATTCCCACGGCATTCCTGGGAGGGCGGCCCGTCCCTGGACGATGTCGATGGCGGAACCCTCTTTCTCGCCAACAAAGCCGCCTGCAATTTCTCCCGCCATCCCATGCCCTTCATCGGCCTGATCGATGAACCGCTCTGGCGGGAGTTCTGCGACGTGAAGCTCGATCTTTCCTCCCACGTGCCCCCGGCGGAGGCCGAAGGCGTCGATCACTTTCTCGAACGGCTTCCGAGACCCCTCATCCTGATTCACTCGAAGGGCAATGCCGCCCGCGAGAGCAAGGACATCGACGACGACAGTCTGAAGGCCCTCTACTCCCATCTCCTCGAAAAGGTCGGCGGTGGAACGATCCTGTTGCTGGATTGGGACCATCGGGTTCCGAAACTCTCCCACGGGCGGTTCCGCCACCTGCTCGACGATTTCCGGCGGGCCAATCTCGCGGAAACCTATGCGCTGATCCGGTCGGCCGACCTGTTGATCGGGATCGACAGCGGCCCGGCCCACTTTGCCCGGTTCTCCCAGACCCCCACCCTCGCTGTCTGGTACCGCCATTTCCCGGGCCGCTTCATGCTGCCGTCGGATCGGACCCTCCACCTCGTCCCGAAGCCCCTCTTTCACCGTTGGAATGTCAAATTCCGCCCTTCCTATCACCTCATCGAGGCGGAGGGCGAGCGTGTCTCGGGAGAATTGATCGCCGAAACCGCCTCGCGCCTGCTGAATGCGCCGCGCTACCTCGGGCGCAGTGAGATCGCGGCGGATGTGAAGCTCCAACATCACATCGATGTCCTCACCCGTGGC
>CALDKL010000758.1 GCA_937898895.1 uncultured Verrucomicrobiae bacterium
GACGACTTCGGACCCCGGCACGGCGATGGAGGTGACCCCCTCAGCGACACGGCGCCCCTTGAGGAATCTTGCGGCCTCGGGGAAGTCCGAGAGGCGACCGTTGGTGCAACTGCCGATGAAACAGACATCGACAGGGGTTCCGGCAATGGGGCTACCTGCCTCGAGCTTCATGTATTCGAGGGCCTCCTCGATGCTCTTGCGCGCTTCTTCACCGAGCGCGTCGGCTGGCGAGGGGATTCGTTCGTTTACAAAAATCCCGTGGTCCGGGGAAATTCCCCAGGTCACCGACGGGGCGATGTCTTCAGCGCGGATCTCGACGACATCGTCGTATCGACAGCCCGGATCGGACGCGACTGCCTTCCAGGCGGCGACGGCGGCGTCCCATTCGGCACCCTTGGGTGAATAGGGACGGTCCTTGAGATACGCGAAGGTCGTCTCGTCCGGATTGACGTATCCGCAACGGGCTCCTCCCTCGATCGACATGTTGCAGACTGTCATACGCTCCTCCATTGAGAAGCGGTCGAAAACACTGCCGCCGTATTCGTAGGCGTAGCCGATGCCTCCCTTCGCCCCGAGGAGTTTGATGATGTGGAGGATGACGTCCTTTGCATAGACACCCGGCCGAAGGGCACCATCGACATTGATGCGACGGACTTTCAACTTGCTCAGCGCCATTGTCTGGGTGGCGAGCACGTCGCGGATCTGCGTGGTCCCGATACCAAAGGCGATCGCACCAAAGGCTCCATGGGTGGCGGTGTGTGAATCCCCGCAAGCGATCGTGGTCCCCGGCTGGGTGATGCCTTGTTCGGGGCCTACGACGTGGACGATTCCCTGGCCTCCGCTGCCGATGTCGAAAAATTTGACTCCAAACTCCACGCAATTCTTCCGGAGCGCCTGGATCATCTCCTGGGCGAGAGAGTCCTCAAAAGGCTCGACCTGGTTTTTCGTCGGCACAATGTGATCCACGGTGGCGAAGGTGCGGTGGGGATACTTCACTTTCAGGCCAAGATCGCGCAACATTCCGAAAGCCTGGGGGCTGGTCACCTCGTGGATGAGATGGGTGCCGATCAGCAATTGGGTCTGCCCGTTGGACAGCACCCGAACCGCGTGGGAATTCCAGACCTTTTCAAACAAACTTTGACTCATGATTCTGACCGTTGGGACAAATGGGGCCGGAAAACTAGCACACGGGTCGCGGATCGGTAAGGGAATCTTTTACAGTTCAGCCCGTTTCCATCAAATTGGTCTCTCGGCCATTGAATTCGCCGCAAATCCGGTGTAGGGACATCTGGCCCGTGAAGAGGGCAACTCAACTATCTGAACCCAATGAAAGTGACCAAACTCATCGAAAAACTCTCGGCGATCACCCTGATCGGTGCCGCTCTCGCCTTCACCAGTTGCGAAAAGACCATTGAAGGGGTCTCTAAAGACACCGAAAAGGCCGTCCAGGAAGCGAAAAAGGAGGCTGACAAGGCCACCGATGCCGTGGCCAAAAAGGTCGACGAAGCGAAAAAGGAAGCGGCAAAGGCTACCGAAGCCGTGACGGAAAAGGCCAAAGAGGCCGTCAAGGAAACGGTCAATGAAGCGGCCAAGGCTGTCGAGGCTGCTACCGCTCCGGCACCGGCACCGGCTCCGGCCCCTGCACCCGCTCCGGCTCCTGCACCCGCTCCGGCTCCTGCCAATCAGTGATTGGTCGCAAGGGACCTTGCGAAACCCGAATCTCAAAACTCCGCGTCCACTCCGGGCGCGGAGTTTTTTTGTTTTGAGGATCGAGTCATATCGAGCCTGCCGCCGCTGCACCCACGATTCCCACCACCATCATCACCGCGAAAAGTAGAATGTAGAGCGCGATCATGACGAGGGTGAAGACCCCGAGGTATTTCCAGAACGCCCTCTGTTCGTTCAGGGCGGCGACGAGATTCTGCTCCGAGGGCACCGACGCGAGGTCGCGAATGCGGCCCGCGAACTTTCCAAGCTTCAGGGCGGGGTAGATGTAGAAGAGGGCGATGATGAAATAGGCCACTCCCAGAACGGCGACTCCGCCGACGACACC
>CALDKL010000759.1 GCA_937898895.1 uncultured Verrucomicrobiae bacterium
TGATTTGGAGGATTTTCCGCACGAAACAGCGGAGGGGCTTTTGTGAGATTTTCCGGTTCTGAAGAATCGGATAGATCGTGTATAGTTCCCCTCCATGTCCGAAGAATCTTCTTCCCCAGCCTCCGAAACTCCCCCCGCCCGGTCCGCCCTGCTCACCTTCGAGGAATCGCGTGTTCTCGGTTGCCTCCTCGAAAAAGAGGCGACCGTTCCCGACCAATATCCTCTGACCTTCAACAGTCTCCACGCGGCCTGCAACCAGTCGAGCAATCGCGAGCCCGTGGTTGATTTTGGAACCGACACAGTCGAAGAGGCGATGGAAGGGCTCCGTTACAAGAAGCTCTCCATCCTCGTCCACCAGGCCGGAGCCCGCGTGCCGAAGTGCAAACACACCATCGAAAACAAATATCCCTACCTCACCAAAGGGCAGCAGGCCATCCTCTGTGTGCTGCTGTTGCGCGGCCCTCAGACCGTCGGTGAACTCCGTCAGCGCACCGAACGGATGCATGCCTTCTCCGATCTCGAGCGGGTCCAGGTTGTGCTCGAGGAATTGGCCGCGCACACTCCCGAACCTATTGCCCAACTCATCCCCGCAGGGGGCGGTCGTCGTGCCGCGACCTGGATGCACACTCTCTGCGGCACGGAGACCCCCGTGTTGTCCCTGACCTCCGAATCGGTTCGCGGCACCGGGATCCCCGCTGCGAGCTGGCGCACGGAAATGGAGGAGGGGATCGCCTCGCTCCGGGCAGAGATCACCTCACTTCGCGAAGAACTGGAATCGATCAAAACGAACCTCGGACTCTGAATGAACTGCCCACACCCGCTAACCCTCATCATCATCATCATTGGATTGTTGTCAGGAATTTCCTTCGCCCAGGAACGGGTTCCGCTCTGGCCGGAGGGAAAGGCACCCGATACCCTCCCCATCGATGCCGAGACCGGCTCTCCTTCGCTGCAACTTTATCCGACGAAGGGCCGGGAGGGCCACGTTGGTGCCGCCGTGGTGATTTGCCCGGGCGGTGGATACGCGGGGCTGGCGAAGGACCACGAAGGCCACCAGCCCGCCGAGTGGTTCAATCGCCAGGGCGTTTCCGCCTACGTCCTCCACTACCGTCTCGGTAGCCAAGGGCATCACTATCCGACGCAACTCGCCGACGTGCAGCGCGCCATCCGGTGGGTGCGGGCCAATGCAAAGGCCCAGGAGATCGACCCAAACCGCATCGCTGTGATGGGTCACTCCGCCGGCGGTCATCTCGCGAGCATGGCAGCAACCCTTTTCGAGGAAAAGGCCTACGAACCCTCCGATGCGATCGACGAGGTCAGTGCCCGCCCTGATTTTGCGATCCTCTGTTATCCCGTGATCAGTTTCGACCGCAGCCTGACGCACGGAGGTTCGCGCAAGAACCTGCTCGGACCCGAACGCGATGGCGATGACGAACTCGCGAGAAAGCTCTCTTCGGAAAACAATGTCAGCGAAAATACGCCGCCGACTTTCCTCTTTCAGACCGACGCCGATACCGTAGTGCCAGCGGAAAACGCGGTGCGTTTTTACCTTGCCCTGCGCGCGAAGAAAGTTCCCGCTGAGATGCACATCTATGAAGCAGGTCCCCACGGAGTTGGGCTTTCTCTGGCCGATCCCATCTTGGGTACTTGGCCGGGGCATCTTTCGGACTGGTTACGATCGCATTTCTTTTTTGCCCCCGCCGGTGCCCGAGCCGCAGTCCAGGGAGAGGCGCTCCTCGATGGCAGGCCGGTGAGTTGGGGCACTCTTGTCTTCCGACCCGATGATAAGAATCTACCCGTGACTGCGGTGAGGGTTCGCTCGGGAAAATTTTCAGCCAAAGCAGAAGACGGACCTCTCATCGGCAAATCAACGGTGACCTTCGAAGGCAGCATCTGGGAAGCGACGGGTTCGGCCGAAGATGTCGCCGTTCGCCTCGATCGCTTCAAACCCGGCGGAGACCTGATCCGGATTGATGTCGCAGAGTCGGGAAATCGCCTCCGTTACGAGTTTTTCTCTCGCTGAATGCCTGACCCGCATTTCTCATACCCCTTCTGCTGCGACTGGCTGCGGCCCGTCCCCGCTTCG
>CALDKL010000760.1 GCA_937898895.1 uncultured Verrucomicrobiae bacterium
TCTTGCCGCCTTGCGGGCGGGCAAAGCCGTCATGTGCGAGAAACCGATGGCAAACAGCCTGCCTGATGCGGTTGAGATGACCCGCGAAGCCGCACGGCTGAAGGGGTTCCTCCAGATCGGATTTGAGCTCCGCTACTCCCACCTGTATTCGACCGTAAAAAAGTGGATTGATGAAGGGAAGCTGGGAGAAATCCGCAATATCCAGTGCAACTACGTCGCTGAGGAATACTGGAGACCTTCGTCGTGGCGCGTCAAGAACGCCACGGGGGGGAGCATGTTTGGCGAAAAGCTCTCCCACTACGTGGATTTGCCCCGGTGGTGGTCGGGCAGCGAGGTCGAGGAAGTCTATGCGCTCTCCTCGCCCAATGTCGTCTCCTACTACGAAGTGCGGGAAAATTATCAGGCCACCTGCCGCCTCGCCAACGGCGGGGTCAGCCACCTCACGTTTTACATGCCCTTTGCGGAGACGACAGACACCGACGATCCGCTCCAGGACATGCTCGACCGGCAAAAGGACACCGGCCACGAATTGCGTTACCTCGTCATGGGAACGACCGGTGGAGCCGAAACCGATGTCTTCAATCGCACCATCAAACGCTGGGCCTACCGGGAAACTCCCAAGGGATTCGAAAGCAAGATCGAAGAGACTATCTCATGGCCGAAAGAGCAGGATCATTTTTATTTCCACAACACCCATGACCAAACCCACGACATTGTTCGCCGGGTCCAGGAAGGCCTCCCTCCTTCGATCTTTCCTGAAGACGCACTGGAAACCATGAAGGTCTGTGAGGCTGCGGAGTTGTCGGCGGACCGTCAGCAGGCTGTAAAAATCCGCGATTTGTAAATCATTAACAAACCTGTGCGCACTCCTCGCCTCTCAGTCAACTTTTGGAAACCCCGCGCATCCGGCCCACAGGTTTGCTTGGAATCGGACGCGAAGCCTCCGAAGTTTTTCTGGCGAAGATTCCTGGGAGCCGCGCTTCTGATCCTCCTTCAAATGCCCGCCGCTTCCGCCGTCGAGGGAGCCGGGACCAATCCCGCCACCGACCCGCAGCCCCGTCCCGAAAAGTGGTGTCTCGACGGCCACACGATCCTGAATCAAAAAGCCGCCAAGGGAGGCTTCGATCTCATGCTTGTCGGGGACTCGATTACCTGGGAGTGGGAGGCCAATCCCGAAACCGGACTGAAAGTCTGGAACCAGCTCGCCGAGTTCAAACCCGCCACCTTCGCGGTCAGCGGCGACCGCACCGAGCATGTCCTGTGGAGGATGCTTCACGGAAACCTCGACACGCCCAACGCTCCGAAGACCGTCGTGTTGATGATCGGGACCAACAACACCGGACAGCGACAGGATCCCCCGGAACAAATCGCCGCGGGAACCCAGGCGATCGTGAACGCCATCACCGCGAAATTTCCCGACACCAAAGTCCTCCTCTACGGCATCTTCCCCAGAGGTGC
>CALDKL010000761.1 GCA_937898895.1 uncultured Verrucomicrobiae bacterium
ACACGGATCTTCGGGCTCCTCGTCGTCGTCAGTGGTGTAGAGCGGCATGGAGGCAAGGGGTGGGGGATGGATGGAAGCGAAAAATCGCGTTTTGTTTCAAATGGATTCAGTCGGAACCCAAAGGCGAAAGCAGGAGAGTGAGAGCGGAACGCAGGAAGAATCGATTGATCGCTCGATCACTCATCGTAGAACACGAACCGTTCTGACGAATTCGTAGTAAAGAGGCAAGAAAAATCTTCCAAATTCACACGCCACTCCGAAACGTTTTCGGCACGCGTGGGAAAGACGAAGGCTCCCCCGCAACGGGCAGGAGGAGAGGGCATCTGCGCTTCGGATTGTGTCCAGCGCAAACCCGCGCGGTGACAGCCCCTTAACATAAGGGGCCGAGGTGTAAAGTGGTGCCAATTGGCACCATTCCGAGTTGATCACTAGACAATCCCCCGGGTGATCTTCACCAGCACAAGGACGGAATCCATTCTGCGGGAGGCGTTGGCTGGAAAGTCGTTTACGACACGTTCATTCTTTGGGAGCTCGTCGTCGGTCGGATTTCTTCCCCGACGAAAGCTCCCGGTCTTCTGTGCCGCTTGAAGCTGTTCCGTTCGCTACTTTGTGAGGGGTAAAATCCGATATCGGCATGCCAAGGATCGGTACCGGTTCGTCTAACCAGGGGCGAGATTCCCAGATATCCCCGAAAACCTTTTCCCCGTCGACGGCTGCCGAGTCGTCGACCTCCTCCAAATCGTCCCAGTCGCCGGCAAGGGCTTCGTCGAGGAGGGAATTAAGATCGTCGGGCACACCTGCTTCGACAAACGTCCTTCGGACTCGCAATGCAAACATCCCGTCCGGAGGAAGAAGGATGAGGTAGGGAGATTCCGATTTGGGGATCTCGCCGACACCATCGTAGAACGGGCAGTTGATTTCCTTCGCCCAGCGCCGGGCTTGGGTGACCAGGTTCGACTCCTTTTTCGTAGCTCTTCGTTTTGCGTTCATACCATGTAGGGATTCTGAATTCATTCTCCGGCTCGGCGGTCTGCTCACGTCGCGACCCTGAACACGGCGCCCTCCCGGATCTCAACCAGGTTTCTGGAAACCAGGTTGGCCAAAATGCCGTCCCGTTCCTCCTTGCTCATGCGGTTGAAGGAGCGTCCGAGTTCGGTCTTCGTGAGGCCGTCGCGTTCCACGACCCTGAGAAACAATGCTCTCTCCCGGGAGGTGAGACCACTCAGATTCGGAGCCGATTTGGCTTCGTCTGCGGTGATCGCGGCGCTCAGTATCCGTTGACGCCTAACGGCGAGGCGCTTTGCGAGTTCAAGTCCAAGCTGTGCCTCGAGATTGTCCGGCTGCCGCTTTTTCTCGAGCACGGTGAGCACCGAGGTGAACTTCAGGCCGAGCTCGGCGATCATTCGTGGCGACAGGAAGCGGGCGTGACGGTCTTCGGATCCGGATGCCTGCGCCTCCTCGAGGAAGTGCCGATACGGATGGAAAGTCTTGTCGTCGGTGGTGATGCATTGCCCCATGCCCCTTGCGGCATGCCTCTCTCCTACGAGCTTCTGGCAACGCCTGTGCAGATCCACGAGGGAAGGAACGGACGTGTCGAGGTGAGGAACGCCCGGCTTCGACGTTTCCGCGATGACAAAAGGGACACCGGTAAGCCAGGGATTCTCTTTCAGGAGCGGGGCGAGGTCCTTCTTGGATACCTGCCAGTAGAAGGAGGGAACGCCGCTGCTTCGCACTCCGTCCGGAGCGACGAGCCGGGTGCCGGTGCTCAGGGCATTCTCAAGATGGAACTTCTGAAGGGTTTCGAGCTGTCGGAGAGCTCGGCAGAGTCCGACCGGCGGGGTGGTGAGGAGGACGTGGTTGTCGATCAGCGAACGCGGGAACGGAAAGATCACAGACCCGGTCGTGATGCGCTCGACCATGCCATCAACGTAGAGGCGGTGGGCCAGTTCGGCGGCGTTCTTGAGACTCGTGTCGGAGGGATCCTGTCCTTTCTTGCACCCCTCCATCTGCTTCTGGATCAGGTAGGCCTCGAGGCACTGGTGCATCGAGGCGCTGAATTCGTGGCTGACGAAGCGAACCGGCACCTCGGGCCAGACGGGATCGGGTTCGGGCGTCACGATCAGGAGCGAGAACGGGGGCTCGATCGAGGCGAAGGTCGTCGATGTCCGGACGAGGCCACCCATGGCATGGGCGAGGCCGGCGAGGACGGCGACCAGGGCCACTTCGAACTCGATGGCGAAATCCTTCGCAAACCTTGACGCGACCTTCCCCACGCAGGTGAGCTTGAAGGCGCTGAGGTGGCCAAAGTGTTTGTCGAGCTGCAGATGGGAGGGAATGTCGGCGACTTCTGCCATGGTAAAGAAAGTCTTCCCCGACATCTTCGACACGCCACAAAAATCGGTGTGTCGAGGAGTTCAGTCGGACTGATCTCGATGTCAGTCGGTCAGTGTGTCGGACAGTCGATCGGGTCAGTCGGCTGCCTCAATGACTAATCCGTGTGTCGAGCCCCAGGGGGGTGGGGGGGCTGTTGCATCAATGGACTGAAGTTCACCGCAGTTTGCCGCAAGTGTCGAATCGGAGGCGGTGTGTCCGACTGAGATGGACCGCTGTGGCCGATCAGTTGGACCCGCACGACACGATGGGAGGTTCTGTCGGTGACGGCGAAGAGGATCGGAGCGGACGCACGACCCGAGATCCGTCTCCACTTCGGCTTGAAACGACCGAGAGTCAGTGCGTGTCAGTGACGGGGACGGAGTTCCGGCAACAGAGACTCACGCCGCAGCACTCGTCCTGCCCGCCGAGGTTGTCAGCTCCGCGCGGGTCGCATCCGTGAGGCGTAGCTGGTTGCTCTCGAGGCGCAACACCTTGCCGGACTCTACGAGGTGGTTCAGAACCGGCTCGTGGACCTCGCGACGCTGCACCGGGTATTTGCGCATGAGCTCGCGAAAGGTGCAGGGCTCGGCCTCCAGGAGCTTCCAGAGCATCTCGGCCGCTTTTCTCTCGACACGGACGGTTTCCGCATCGCGACGCAGCTCCCGGATCACCCCGAGATGGTTTCGCATCGCCACTTCGGACAGGGACAGTGCGGTAGAGACCATCGTGCCGGTGACTTCCTTCGTGGGTTCCAGCTGGGCCAGGGTCCAGAGGAGGGTCACAGGAAGATTTGAAAATCCTGCGGCGAAGCCCCGTGTTGCGGAGTCGATGGTCTCCAGCTGATGGATGAACTCTCTCTGCCCCTCGTGAAACTGCATGGCGACCTCGTCGCTCATCTTGATCCACCAGAGTCCGAGGGCGTCGAGGCGTCGGAGTCTCACCAGGTCCTTCACAGTGTCGCGGTAGCGGCGATGACCGGCGGAGACTTTGTCCGGGTTTACCGTTCGTTCCATCACGCCGTCCCCGGACGAGGTGCCTGAGAGGAGAAGCGAAGCGAGGAGGCCGTCCAACTCCGGCTCCGAAAGAAGCCGGCGTCCCAGCTCCTCCGTGACGACGGAAATGAGCCGTGAGCATCCGCTCCTGTAGCGATCCTTGCCCGGTGCTGCAGGGTTGACGAAGGCATGCTCCCTCAGGATGCGACGGAGGGTCTCACGCCCGGAGGCGGATCGGCAGGCATCCTCCCAGAGTCGGCCGGATTCGTCGAGGATCAGGGGCGAGTCTCGATCCACTCCCTCCCACGGCTTCTTCAGGGCGTCGGTGCCCGGGTTGTCGAGAAAGACAACGGGCTCATGGAGGCACCGGCCCTCATGGCGTCCGACGGCAGATTGGGACAGCGTCGGGTGGCCCGGCAGATGGCGATGGATGCCATCGACCGGGAGGAGAGTGGTGCAACCGATCGTGCCCATGAACAGATCCACATCCTGCTGTCTTCTCCACGGACTGGTCAGGGACGAAACTTGACTGCTGAGATCGGCTAGGTGATACACGTCGTGTCGGGCGATTCCCTCTACCCCTTCGGACCCGGGATCGACGGAGAGGTGCTCCTCGCTCCGTCGGCCGCCGACATACGCTCTGGCCATCGAGCTCAGCTGCTTTTCCGGAGCGAGCCTGCTGTAGGCGAGGAGGTCCTCTTGTAGGTATCGTAGCGGTTGGAACAACAGCTGGGTGAGGCGGTGCTGCCGGGCGGACTCTCCGCCGAGGCGGAGCAGATGGAACCCGACCGGCTGGAACTCGTCGCCGAGGGTCATGAGGCCCGCGTGGGGACCGCCGATAGCGGCGAGGAGGGAGGCGACTTGGACTGTGACCTCCTCGGCGGGGACCCCGCTCAGGATGGAAAGGGCCTCGATCGCCGTGGGGATGTTGGGTGTGTCGTTCATGGATCCCATCAGGTTTCCCGACAGTCTTCAACACGCCACCGGAAAGATTCGTGTCGTGGACTTAAGTCGAGGCGGATGGACTTAAGTCGAGGCGGATGGACTTAAGTTGGGCTCACCAGGCGGAGGCTATCGCGGGCGTCGAGTCGCCAGCATCTTCCCGATCGACGCGGTCATGAGCATCGTCAGAATGACCGACACGGCAAACAGATAGAGGCCCGCATGGACGTTCACCGCCACCATGCCTCTGATCTTGACGATCACGACGAGGAGTCCGACGACCATGACGTCTAGCATCGACCACTTCCCGAACACGGCGAGCCGGTGCGCAAGCTCCTCGCAGCGATCCGCGGTGTAGGGATGGTGCCAGAGCCGGAAGAGGAAGACCAGCTTCCCGACGGGAAAGGCGATCG
>CALDKL010000762.1 GCA_937898895.1 uncultured Verrucomicrobiae bacterium
CCTAGAGCTTGTTGATGAGGACGAGGGGGATAGCAATACGCTGTTTCTGTCCTCCGCTGATCTGCGACGGCTTCTTTTCGGCGTGGGCGGCGAGATCGACGAGTTCGAGCATGCGATCGACCTCGGCATCGATCTCCTTGCGTGAAAGTCGCTTCGCCAACTCGGGTCCGAAGGCAACGTTCTGGCGCAGGGTGAGGTGGGGAAACAACGCGTAATTCTGGAAGACGGTATTGACCGGGCGCTTCTCGGGAGGGAGTTCCGTGATATCCTTTCCGTTCAGGAGAATCCGTCCTTCGTCTGGAGAGGCAAAACCCGCGACCATGCGCAACAGAGTCGTCTTTCCACAGCCACTCGGCCCGAGCAGGGAGAAGATCTCTCCTTTGCCGATGACGAAGGAGGCGTTGTTTACCGCTACGAAATCTCCGAAGCGTTTCGTGACGTTTTCGAAGACAAGGAAGTCACTCATGTCGTGCCAATGCCGACCGATCCTATCGGGCTTTGTCCCTGCGGCAAGGGAAATGAACGCTGCCGCATGAAAAAGGCAAAATGGGCTTCGATCCGTGCGAGAGGTTGCGAAACTCCGGATTCGTTTCGAAAGCAAATGACAACGTTGCCCATAAGCGGAGCGCTCAGCGAAGTCTGTTCGCAAACTCGGCGAATTCCGCCACGGGCACCGTGGTCGTGTCGGCCATCCGGGCAAGCGAGGTACCGTCCTTGAATCCACATCCGGTCACGACACACACGATCAGTGACTCGGGGTCGATTTCGCCCGAGGCGACCGCCTTCAGGGCTCCCGCCAGGGCGACGGCCCCGGCAGGCTCGGCAAAGATCCCTTCTTCCTGCGCAAGGCGTGCCTGGAGTTCATAGACGGAAGCATCCGCAACGAGCTGGCCATTTCCCCCGCTCGCCCGACAGGCGGAAATGACGGCATTTGCGTCGAGCAGATTCGGCACCTGGAGCCCGCCGATCGTGGTCGTGCAGAGATCGACACGGCGACCGTGGTCGCGCCCCTCGCGAAGCGGGCCGACGATGGTGTCGTTGCCCTCGGGTTGGACGCAATGAACGGCGGGAGAACCCTGACAAAGATCGAATCCACGCGCTACCGCCAGACAGAGTCCGCCCCCTCCGGCGGGAAGAAAGACGTGCCGGACCCGCGAGTTGGTTTGTTCGTCGAGTTCGAATGCGAGCGTCTCGACGCCGCGCATCCCCAGGGGACTCACCGAGTAGGCACTGATTTCGAGCGACCTGTCGGGTCGATTCGCCAGTTGGCGCAGCCCGGCAAAAGTCGAAGCAGTCGTCTCGGGGTTGAGGCCGAACCCCCGAATGCGGGTGAGGGACGCCCCGTAGGCAAGCATCTGACGCAGTTTCTCGTCGGGTGCCGGTTCGACGATGGCGAGGTGGATCGGGATACCCGCCACGGCGCAGGCGGCGGCAAGTGCGGCGCCGGAATTGCCGCTCGAGGTTGCGAGGCATTGCTTCACTCCGCCTGCGAGCAGATGGGAGACTGCCGCCGCCGCAAATCGATCCTTGTATGAGCCCGTCGGATTGAGAGACTCGAGTTTGAAACAGAGGTTTGTCAGGCCATTCGCCGGACCGATTCGTCGCGACCGCACCAGCGGAGTGTCTCCTTCCCCCAAGGTGATTCGGTGTTCCTGCGAGGGGCTGTCGCCAAGGCGGTCGGCGTATTTCCAGATGCCGGGAGTCATGTGGCGGGAGACACGGATCACGAAAGCATTTCCGGCAGAATCACTCCGACGGAGTCGCCTTTTCGGACG
>CALDKL010000763.1 GCA_937898895.1 uncultured Verrucomicrobiae bacterium
TATCAAAAAAGATCAGCCGGGTTCGAGGTAGCCGACGACACCAGTGCGCAGGTTCGCGGCATTGCCCTCATCCGTATCGATGTGCATGGCGAGGGCGAAAGAGGGATCGACACGAACGCGAACGTCGCCGAACACCACCTCGCGCTCGCCCTCGACGCGGACCCTGAGATTGTCTTTGTCGCGCACGCCATAGTGAAGGGCGTGGGCGGGAGTCATGTGGATGTGGCGGAGGGCGCAGATGACCCCCTTTTCGATTTCAATCGAGCCAGCAGGCCCCTCGAGAGTGCAGCCGGGCGAACCCTCGATATCTCCGGATTCACGGATGGGCGGGAAAATGCCCAGTTTGAATTGCTCGGTCATCGCGATCTCGACTTGTGTCGCCTTTCGCTCCGGGCCGAGGATGCGGACTCTCTCGATCCGGCCCTTCGGTCCGACGATGGTGAGTTGTTCCTTGCAGGCAAACTGACCTGGCTGGGAAAGGTCGGCGTGATGCGTGAGCTGGTGTCCGGCACCAAAGAGAGCCTCGACGTGCTCGCGGCAGAGGTGAATGTGCCTGGCAGAGATCTCTACGGGAATACCGTCGTCGCAGCGGCGTTCGCGCACCTTGACAAGGTAGTCCCGACGGATCGCCTCGAGACTTTCGCGGGCGATCATCAGCTCCTCGTCGGTCGGGATGACCAAGATCGTGGACGGCGAGTCATCGGCGGATATGGAAACGGGTTCCTGTCCGTCGGCGGCGCGGTTTCTCGCCTCATCAAGGCGCAGCCCCATGCACTCGAGACCTTGGAGAGTGGCCGCGCGGATGCCGATGCTGCCCTGTCCGATCCCGGCGGTAAAGACGAGGACGTCGATTCCGCCCATCGCGGCAATCTGTGAACCGATGGCCTTGCGAACGCGGTAGGCGAAGACTTTCAGGGCGACGAGGGAGTTGAGGTCTCCTTCGTCGGCAGCCGCTTCGATCTCGCGCAGGTCCGCTGAGATCCCAGAAAGGCCAAGGAGTCCACTCTGGCGATTGAGAAGTTTGTCGAGATCGTCGGCTCCGAGGCCCTCGCTGCGCATCAGGTGGGTGAGGATCCCGCTGTCGACATCGCCGCAACGTGTTCCCATAAGCAACCCTTCTCCAGGCGTGAAGCCCATCGTCGTGTCGATGGAGCGTCCGTGGTCGATGGCGCAGAGCGAAGCTCCGTTGCCGAGATGACAACTGACAATCTTGAGTTCGCGCAAACGGCGTCCTAGGAACCGGGCGGCGGCGAGGGAAACGTATTGGTGCGAGGGCCCATGGAAACCGTAGCGACGCAAACTGCGGGTTTCGGCAAACTCCCGCGGCAGGCCGTAGAGAAACGCGTGACATGGTAGAGTCGAATGAAACGCGGTATCAAATACAGCGACGTGGGGGACGCCGGGAAAGACGTGCTGCGCCTCGCGAATCCCGAGGGCGTTCGCCGGATTGTGGAGGGGCGCGAGCGGGGACAAGGACTCGATCCGCGCGAGAACGGTCTCGTCGATGACGGCGGGTCCCGAGAAGTCCTCGCCCCCGTGAACGACACGATGGCCGACGGCGGTAATCTCCGAGGGATTGGAAAGGGTGCCACCCTCCTTGTCGAGAAGTGCGGCGAGCATCGCAGCAAACGCTTCTCCGTGCCCTCCCCTCGGGAGGCTGCGTTCGATGGACCCTCGCGGACCACTCTGTCGCAGGCGCATCCCCTCTTCACCGATTCGTTCGATCTGACCGCGGACGACGGTGTCGGATCGCTCCGTGTCAAAAAGCCGATATTTCAATGAAGAGGAGCCACAGTTCACGACGAGGAGGCGCTCCGGTCGTTCGCTCTTCAGCAAATCAAGCGAGGACGAGGCTTGAGGGCACTGCCGTGCCGATCCGGTTCGGGATTGGCTCATGATCGCCTGAAAACGCTCCCCGACGGTGCGAGAGATCTCGCTCAGTGCCTCCGGACAGGCCATGACGAGGCTTTTGAAGAATGTCAGGGGGACGAGTAGGATTCGACATGCGACTTTCGCACACAAATCGGCGAGAGCGGGATCGCCGGTCATCAGGGCTACCTCGCCAAAGGTTTCGCCCGCGCCGAGTGTGCCGATCTCACCAGCATCGCCCATAATCGCAAGCACCTCTCCATCGAGGATGACCCCAAAAAAGCGGAATTCGTCACCGGAATGCTGGATGATCTCACCTGCGCCGTAGACCGCAATTCGTGACTTCTCGACGACATCGGAGAGAATCGGTTCCGGAAGCGAACGAAACAGATCGACACGCGAACGGAGAAAGGCGAGGTCGGTGTCAGTCATGATCGAGTGGAACCCTGCGCCATTGGCGCTGCCATGACAAGAGATTCGAAGTTGGGTAGCATTTCGATGAGAAGTTACCGGTTTCGATGCACCGCATCATCGCAGGAGCGCCAGATGGACGACGGCAGCGAGCACGGCTCCCATGATCGGACCGACCACCGGAACCCAAGCGTAGCTCCAGTCATTGTCTCGTTTACCGGGAATCGGGAGAAAGGCGTGGACAAGGCGAGGACCTAGATCGCGCGCGGGATTGATTGCGTAGCCCGTGGTTCCACCAAGCGAAAGCCCGATGGCAAACACCACCAACGCGACCGGAACGAGCCCCAGACTGCCAAGGCCCACCACGACGTCCGTGGACTCGGCCCCGCCCGATGTCGGGACAGTGACATCCGTCATGAGAAAGATCGGGAGAATAAGGCAGAAGGTGCCGAATGCCTCGCAGAAAAAGGCTTGCGGGAGATTGCGAATATTCGGTGAGGTGCAAAAACAGGCAAGCTTGGCGTCGCCATCCTCCGTCGCCCGGAAATGAGCACGGTAGTGGAGAAAGACGAGTACGGCACCGACGATAGCCCCGACCATCTGCGCAGCGAGGTAGCCGACGACCTTCGCCAATTCGAGTTTTCCGGCAATCGCCATGGCCACTGTCACCGCCGGATTCAAATGCGCACCACTGTAGGGTGCCGAACAGAACGCGCCAATGAATACGGCCAGGCCCCAACCCGCCGCGATGACGATCCAGCCCGATTGGTTGCCCTTCGTTCGGTTGAGGACGACGTTCGCAACAACCCCGTTTCCAAAGACAATCAGCAATGCGGTTCCCAGAAATTCGGCGAGGTAGGCATTCATGAGACGAGGTAGTGGGCGGCGGTTTGATTGAAAGCGGAGATCTGGGCCTGCTGCCAGGCTTCGTCGCGGCCGAGTTCTTCCGCCAGTTCACGGGCGACCTGGGGTGCTTTCGCGACAGCAGCGCGGGCATCGAGGAAGAGCAGGCGAGTACGGCGAGCCAGGACATCCTCGACCGTCCGAGCCATCTCGTGCCGGGCGAACCATGCGGCGGACTGCTCGTGGTCTCCCGGATCATGGATACGGAGATTGCGGGTGAGACAAGGCCGCTCGTCGAGCTTTCCGAGGACGATGGCATGATCGACGGCGTCCTCGGCCATATGGCGGTAGGTGGTCCACTTTCCACCTGCGATCGTGAGCATACCCGAGGATGAGATCTCAATCGTGTGATCGCGTGAGAGCGCCGCCGTATTGGAAACGTCGCTCGCCTTCACCAGCGGACGGATTCCGGTGAAAACGCTGAGCACATCCTCCCGCGTCGGGCGTTTCGCGAGGTAGTCCCCGGCGGTTTCAAGAATGAAATCGACCTCTCCGCTCGTCGCGCTCGGTTCGAGAGTCGAAGTCGGGATGGGTGTGTCCGTCGTGCCAACGACGGCATGGCCATGCCAGGGAATCGCAAACATCACCCGCCCGTCGCGCGTGTGAGGAACCATGATGGCCGCGTCACCCGGCAGGAAGTCGCGCGACAGAGTGAGGTGCACTCCCTGACTGGGTGCAATGATGGGCCTCGAACCGGGATCGTCCACCCGGCGAATTTCGTCACAGAACGGGCCTGTCGCATTGATGACGCACCTTGCCGCAAGCGAATGCGAGAGGCCGCTCTCCTCGTCACGGAAAGCTAGGCCATTCACGAAACCTTCGTCGTCCTTCGTCAACCCGTTGACTTTGCAGTAATTGAGCAGGCAGGCACCGTGCTCGGCGGCGGTGCTTGCGATGTCAATGAGGAGGCGGGAGTCGTCGAACTGTCCGTCGTGATATTTCACGCCGCCGCGGAGGCCTTCCTGCGAGAGTGTAGGAATACGCTCGAGCACTTCCTCGCGCGAGAGAATCTTCGAAGGTCCGAAGCCATACTTCCCTGCAAGCAGATCGTAGACCTTCATTCCGACGCCGTAGAACGGTGCCTCCCACCATTCGTAGTTCGGCACGATGAACTCCTGGTCGCGGACGAGGTGGGGAGCGTTTTTTAGCAGCAGACCGCGCTCCTTCAACGCCTCCATCACGAGCGAGATGTTCCCCTGCTGGAGATAACGTACTCCGCCGTGGACAAGCTTCGTCGAGCGGCTCGAGGTGCCCTTGCCAAAGTCATGTTGTTCGAGCAGGACCACACTGTAGGCGCGCGTCACCGCATCGAGGGCGATGCCCATTCCGGTTGCGCCGCCACCGATGATGGCGATGTCCCAGGGTTGGCGGCGTTCGGCGATGCGCTGAAGAGAAGCGTCCCGTTGGAGAAGTGCTGTGGTGTTCATGCGGTCTGAATCGATGAATTGTTCCTAACAAACGACCCTCAGGCATGCTCTTCCCATTCGCGTGACCTCTCCAGCGCCTGCCTCCACCGCGCACGGCGATGCGCCGCCTGGTCCGCGCTCATCTGCGGTTCGAAGGTGCGGTCCGCCTGCCAGGAGCGCGAGACCTCGGCTCGATCTCTCCAAAAACCGGTCGCAAGTCCGGCGAGATAGGCCGCGCCGAGTGCGGTCGTCTCGATCACCCTCGGGCGCACCACGGGAACCTGAAGAATGTCGGCCTGGAATTGCATGAGCAGGTCGTTTGCGCTTGCGCCACCGTCGACGCGCAGACCGTTCATCGCAATGTCGCTATCCTGTTTCATCACTTCGAGCACATCGGCAACCTGGAAGGCGATGCCGTCGAGTGCTGCGCGAGCGATGTGTGCTGCGGTCGTGCCCCGTGTGAGCCCTGTGATCGTGCCACGCGCGTATTGATCCCAGTGGGGGGCACCCAGACCCGCGAAGGCAGGCACGAGATAGACCCCCTCGCTGCTCGGCACAGTCGCCGCGAGTTGCTCCACGTCGGAGGACTTCCGGATGATGCCGAGACCGTCGCGCAGCCATTGCACGACCGCTCCGCCGATAAAGACGCTCCCTTCGAGTGCGTACTCGATTTTGCCGCCGACCTGCCATGCCACCGTGGTGAGCAGTTTGTGTCGCGAAATTTGCGGCTCGCTGCCGATGTTCATCAGCATGAAGCAACCGGTCCCATAGGTGTTCTTCGCGAGTCCGCGTTCGAAACAGTTCTGGCCAAAGAGTGCCGCCTGTTGGTCGCCGGCGATCCCGGCGATCCGGATCGGCGCACCCAACAAGGTCGTCTCGCCATAGACCTCGCTCGACGAACACACCTCAGGGAGCACAGTGCGCGGGACACCGAGCACTCTGAGCAGCTCGTCGTCCCAATCTCCGCGGAGGTTGAAAAGCATCGTCCGCGATGCATTTGATGGGTCGATGACGTGCCGCTCGCCATGGGTGAGTTTCCAGACGAGCCACGAATCAATCGTTCCAAAGGCCAGTTCGCCACGCTCGGCCCGCCCGCGTGCTCCGGGAACGTGATCGAGGAGCCAGCGCACCTTGCTGCCGGAGAAATAGGCATCAATGACGAGACCCGCCCTCTCCTGAACCAGCTCCGAATGGCCGGCCGCTTTGAGGCTATCGCAGAACCCGGCAGTGCGCCGATCCTGCCAGACGATGGCGTTGTGGATTGGTTCGCCCGTCTTGCGATCCCAGATCACGGTCGTCTCGCGCTGGTTGGTGATGCCGATGCCCGCGATGTCGTTTGCGCTCAGGCCCGCTTTGGCAATTGCCTCGCAGGCCGTCTCGAACTGCGTTTGCCAGATCTCGTTGGCATCGTGTTCCACCCACCCCGGCTGGGGAAAGATCTGCCGGAACTCTTTCTGGGCGACGGCCCGAATCGTACCATCGTGATTGAAGACGATGGCACGGGAACTCGTCGTTCCCTGATCGAGGGCGAGGATGGCTTTCATTGGGAATTTGGATCTTCTGGAAAGGAATAGGAAAAGAGAGAGAACCCCTCGACGAGTTGCTCCTCTCCTTGGATCGGGTAATACACCGCATCAATGCTCACCACTCGCCACCTGGGGCAGACCCGCGCGACGGCATGCCCCCCCTCTCTGATGAGATCCTTTCGCCCCAGCCCAATCCCATCTCGATCACAGCCACCTTTCATGTTCATTGCTCCCTCCTTACCGCGAACTCTTCGATACTCCTCTCGAGCGGATCAAGTTTCCCCTAGTGTGGTGATCGCTAAATACGTGTGCAAAATTCGTGAGGAATCGTTTTCAACTTCAAGGCGAGAGGAGGGAGTTGAGCGAGCTCAGCGACCGACGAGTAACGCAGAAGGTGGAAAAGAGGCCCGCGATTTCTAAAGGAATCGAGCGAAGCGAGCTGATTTTTAATACGCAAAAAATACATTTTGTGCACGAATTTAGCGATCACTCCACTAGTGACGTAACGTCAATGATAGCATGGGAACCAATTTGAGGGGATTCGCGAAACAGAGCAACGCGAGTTGTATCTGGGATCAGGATAAGGCTCGCGGATGGGTCATGTTCTCCGGCTTGAGCAAATCGTCGAGTTGCTCCTTCGAAAGCCAGCCCTTCGCGAGGACGAGTTCGTAGACACTGCCTCCGGTCTTGAGAGCCTCCTTTGCGATGGCGGCGCTGCGCTCGTATCCGAGGACGGGATTCAGAGCGGTGACGAGTCCGATCGAATTGTGCACGTATTCGAGACAGCGTTCGCGATTCGCCTCGATTCCGGAAATGCATCGAGTGTTCAAAATAATCGCCGCATTGCGGAGGAGTGTGAGCCCGAAAAGCAAATTGAAGGCAATAACCGGCTCGGCCATGTTGAGCTCCAGTTCACTCGCCTCCGCCGCCATCGTCACGGTGACGTCAGCACCGATGATCTGGTAGCAGACTTGGCTGACGACCTCGGGCACTACGGGATTCACCTTTCCAGGCATGATGGACGAACCAGGCTGCATGGGCGGGAGTTTGATCTCGTAAAGGCCGCAACGGGGACCGGAAGACATCCAGCGCAGGTCATTGCAGATCTTTGAAAGCTGGACCGCAGCCGTCTTCATCGATCCGCTCATGAGGGCGAACTCGCCTGAGTCCTGGGTCGCCTCGACAAGGTTGTCCGCGAGAGTCACCGGAATGCCGCTGGCTTCGGCAAGGCGTTTTGTGCAGAGCGCGGCGTATCCGGGAGGGCTATTCAAACCTGTTCCGATGGCGGTCGCACCCATGTTGATCGCGAGAAACTCCTCGCCCGCATGGGTCAGGTGCCGGATGCCATCACCGATCATCACGGAATAGGCGGAGAACTCCTGCCCGAGGGTCATGGGAACGGCATCCTGGTTTTCGGTGCGGCCCATTTTGAGCACGTCGGCGAACTCGGCCGCCTTCGCGGCGAGGGCTTCACGCAATTCCCGCAGCGCCCCAAGAGTGTCCTGAAGGGTCAGGACGACGCCAAGTTTGATCGCGGTGGGATAGGCGTCATTGGTCGACTGCGAGCAGTTGACGTGATCGTTGGGGTGGCAATGTTCGTATTGTCCCTTGCGATGTCCCAGAATTTCGAGAGCGCGGTTCGCAATGACCTCGTTCGCATTCATGTTCGTCGAGGTGCCCGCCCCCCCCTGGATCATGTCGATGACGAACTGGTCGTGCAGGCTGCCTGCCGCAATCTCCTCACATGCCTTCACGATTGCATCGGCGATGCTGCGGTCCAGCACGCCGAGCTCCGCATTCGCTTGGGCTGCGGCCTTTTTCACGAGAGCAAAGGCGCGGACGAAATGGTGGAAATGATAGAGCCGGATCCCGGAGAGTGGGAAATTCTCCATTCCACGAACCGCCTGCACTCCGTAATAGCAGTGGTCGGGCACCTCGCGCTCACCGAGGGAGTCGTGCTCGCGCCGTACCGAGGTGAAAGAGGAGGCTTCCTTCTCCCCCGCGATACGCTCAGCAGCGGCTCGCAGCCGTTCACTGAGACGGGCGGCGACACGCCCGACGACACGATAGAAGACTTCTGGGTTTTCGCTGCGCAGGGCTTCAATCTGGGCACGATCAATACGCCAGAGGGTCACCCCCTGCCGCGTCACGGCTCCGGCGGTGTGCGCGGAGTCGTCCAACATGGCCCCTTCTCCGATAAGGGCACCGGAGGAAAGAGTCGCGAGAATGACTTGGCGGGACTGAGCACCACGGAGAATCTCGACATCACCTTCCAGGATGAGTCCCATCCAGGTGCGTGGGCTGCTTTCGTGAAAAAGGTGTTCGCCCGGAGCGAAGGTGACAACCCTTCCCCGCTCGAGCAGGGAGCTAAACTCTGCGGAAGGGATACCAATTCGTGTTGCGGCGTCTTCGATTGTTTCAGGAGTGAGGAGAGGATGCATAGAAGCGTCTATTTTGGGAAAAAGGATGCGATGAGCAGGCCGATGGCAACCGCGCCGATCGTGCAAACCAGCCCGGGGAGCATGAAGGAATGATTCAGAATGTATTTCCCGATCCGGGTGGTGCCGGATCGATCAAACTGGACTGCGGCGATGAGAGTGCCATAGGTGGGGATGAAGAAATAGCCGTTCACCGCCGGGAACATGCCAATGAGGAAGGGGGCCGGAATACCGAGGGAGAGTCCCAGCGGCATCAAGGCGCGGGTGGTCGCGGCCTGACTGTAGAGGAAGACCGAAGCGATGAAAAGACCAATGGCAAAGGTCCAGGGCCTGGCCTCGGCCATGCCTTTGAGGCTGCCGATGATTAGCTCCTTGTTCGCAGTGATAAAGGTATCACCAAGCCATGCAAGTCCCAGGATGCCGATGATCGCGGTCACGCCCGACTGACAAGTCTTGCATTTTGGCACCTCGCTGACGGGTGCCTTCGTCACCGTGAGGATGACAGCAGCCACCGCAAGCATGACAATGGCAATGGTGATAGGCATGGACAGCACCGTCGGCTCGGGGCCAGTGCCCGCCACGCTGCGTAGCACTGGGAACATGCCCGCGAGCACCACAAGCGCGACACCGGCGAAGAAAATCCACGCACTGGTGCCGGCACCTTTCCGCAAAGGCTCGGCTTCACCTTTGCTCTTTTCGATCGCGTCGAGCATCCCAGCGGCGAGTCGCTGCTGGTATTCCGGATCGTCGGCAAGATCTTTTCCCACCCGAATCTGCACGAATGCAGCGATGAGAACGGAGAGGAGCGTCGCGGGCACACAGATCAGAAGGATGTGGGTAAGTCCATATCCATGGGTCGCAAGCAATCCAATCATCGCAGCCGTCGCCGCCGAAACCGGGCTCGCGGTGATGGCCTGCTGCGAGGCGATCGTGGCCACGGCCATGGGGCGTTCGGGCCGTATCCCGCTTTCCTTGGCCACCTCGTAGATCACCGGCAAGAGCGGATAGACGATGTGTCCGGTGCCCGCCGCGAAGGTAAACCCATAGGTCACCACCGGCGCGACGACCGTGACCTGCTTCGGATTCTTGCGGATGATCTTCTCGGCAATGCGGACAAGGAAGTCGATTCCGCCCGCGACTTCCATGGCCGAGGCCGCCATGATGACGGTGAGAACGATGAGAATCACCTCGCCGGGGATCGTCGCCGGAGCGACCCCGAAACCAAGGACAAGGACAAGCAGGCCAACCGCCCCCCAAAGACCGAGGCCAACGCCCCCGGCCCGGGCCCCCATAAAGATCGCGGCGAGGACAATGAGGAACTCGAGAATGAAGGTTAGGTTCATATACAAGCGGGTTTATTAGCAGAGTCGGAAATCGGAGGACAGAGCGAAAACGACTGGTCGAGGGGCGTTTGCCCCTGTTCAATCGAACGAAGCGGTCCGGATGCCGGGACGACCGGGCGAATCTGTCGCTCGCAGGTGGCGAACCCGATCACGGAGGCAGTCCAGAGGAGGCAACGGTTGCCAATGGAACGGGTTGTGAATGTTGCGATCTGCGACACGAGGATGAATTTGTCAGGGAGGTTATCAGGAGTTATCGGAAAGTAGCAAGCGGAAAAAGGATTTTTCCGCCTATCGCCCCCTCTCCAACCCTGCGGTATCCCGAGGATCTCAATGGGAACGCCGGGCGAACCAAGCACTCGCGACAAAAGCCCCCACGAGCGTCACGGGAACGGCGAGGGCGACGACGGCGATAGCGCGTTCGTCACTCTGGGCAGAGGAGAGCACCGCAAAGGGCACCCCGAGATTTCGGGTCCCGACCCCAAGGGCGAGCACACTGCGCTTCGGCACAGGAAGACTGCGAGTCATCGCCCAAACCCCGACGAGCAGAATCGCGGTGAAGGTCGCGAGGGCGAGAAGAGAGCGACTTCCGAAAGTTCCCCAAATCGCGGTTCGGTAGAGGTAGAGGCAAAGCCCTAACAGGACAACAGTGGACAGAGTCGTAATCCCTTTTACGAACCACCGCAGTTGGCGTGCGGCACATTCCGAAAGCCCCCTCAAGCCAACCCCGACCACGAGGGGAAACAGGAGATAGAGTACGAGGGTTTGAATCATGGAGCTTGTGTCGACAGCCAATCCAGGCACCAACCTGGGCACCGCGAAGGGGACCACAAGAAGGGAAACACCTGTAGCGAGGAGGAGAAACGCCGCCGCCGCCGACAAGTTTCCCTTGGCACGCTCCACCGCACCGGGGAGGAAAGGGGCGCAGGGAGCCAGTCCCATCACCAGAATCCCGGCTGCATACGAATCCTCGATCCGAAAGATCCACACCACACCGAAGGCCAGGGCCGGTCCGAGAAGGAAACCGCAAATCAAACCCCAAAACACAAAGAGGCGGTCGTGCAATCCCTGAAAGGCCTCGCCCGCCCGCAGACCCAGGCCGATCCACAGCAGGTTGCCGGCCATGAAGATCCCAGTCGAGAGTTTGAGGATGCCGTCGAGGGGGAGGCCCATGGGAGGAAACTGGATTCAGCGGAAAGATTCCCCATCTTGGAAAAATCTCCACTCTTCGAGAATGCGATGAGTCCGGAAGATCGTCCCTGCGAAAGAGTCCTTCGGAGTTGTTTTCAACCGACTCTGGCGTAGGGTCGAACCAACTCTCTGAGACCGTCGCCGGGATGGTGGAATTGGTAGACACGCTTGACTTAGGATCAAGTGCCGCAAGGTGTGCAGGTTCGAGTCCTGTTCCCGGTACCGTACGGACGCGAGAGGGTTGATTCAGGGACGACACCCTCTTTCCTTTCGATTTATGGACGATCTTGACGACCTCTACCAGGAAATCATCCTGAGTCACAACAAACGCCCCCGCAATGAAGGCATTCTCGACCCTCGCGACGACGAGGCCGAAGGCTACAATCCGCTCTGCGGCGATCGGCTCCGTGTGTACATTCGCCGGAACGGTCCTCTTGTCGAGGCGGTGCAGTTCACGGGCGAAGGGTGCGCCATTTCCCGTGCTTCGGCCTCGATCATGACCGAGTCCATCCGGGGGCTGAGCGGGGCCGCCCTCGATGCCCGGATCGAAGAGGTCGTCGGCCTTCTCGCCGCGAAAGAGGAACCGCAGATCGATCCTTTTGAACTCGGCGAACTCGCCGCCCTGCTCGGAGTGCGCAAATTCCCGGCCCGGGTCAAGTGCGCCACCCTCGCCTGGCACACCCTGGCGGCAGCCTTGCAGAAGAGTGGCCGGGTTTCGACGGAATAGGAGTCGACACGCTTGCCCCTCGCGGGTTCCCCGCTATCTTGCGCCCCCATGCATTCCTTCCATTACCAGAACGGCTCGCTCCACTGCGAAGGCGTCGATCTCGCGGCCCTTGCCGCCGAACACGGCACTCCGCTTTACGTCTACAGTGCGGGCACGATCCTCGATCACTACCGCCGCCTCTCCACCGCGATGGGAGAAGGACTCGACTGCCTCGTCTGTTATGCGACAAAGGCGAATTCGAACCTCGCCGTGCTGAACCTGCTCGCGAAGGAAGGCGCGGGGTTCGACATCGTCTCGGGCGGCGAGCTGTTCCGTGTCGAGAAGGCGGGAGGAGATCCTGGCAAATGCACCTTCGCCGGCGTCGGCAAGACTCGTGCCGAGATTGAACTGGGACTGCAGAAGGGAATCTACTCCTTCAACGCGGAGAGTGAGGCCGAAGTCGCCTTCATCAGCGAAGTGGCCGGTGATCTCGGCCTTGTCGCTCCGATCGCCCTGCGCGTGAATCCGAATGTCGACGCAAAGACGCACAAGTACATCTCCACCGGCAAAAGCGAGAACAAGTTCGGGATCGACTTCGCCTCGATCCGCGAGGCCTATGCCCGCGCCGCAGCCCTGCCGAACGTGAAGATTCGCGGCCTTCAGATGCACATCGGCTCGCAGCTCACCTCGGTGAGTCCCTTTGTCGAAGCGGTGGAGAAGGTATTGCCCCTCGTCGGGGAGCTGAAATCGCTCTACGGGATCGAGTTTTTCTCCATTGGGGGAGGCATCGGCATCGTCTACAAGGACAGTCTCGAAAGCGGAGGTCCGGATTGGTGGGTCAACAAAGAGGAGAAACCACTCACGATTGAAGAATACGCCGGACGACTTGTCCCCCTGTTGAAACCACTCGGGTTGCGAATCATTCTCGAGCCTGGTCGCTTCATGGTCGGAAACGCGGGCGTCCTCCTCACCGAGGTGCTCTACGAAAAGCGTGGCACCGCCAAGACCTTCAAGATCGTCGACGCGGCGATGAACGATCTCATCCGACCCGCCCTCTACGAAGGGCATCACGAGATCGCACCGCTCGAGGAGCCGACCCCGGGAAAGACGGAAGTCGTCGATATCGTCGGCCCGGTTTGTGAGAGCGGCGATTTTTTCGCTCAGAATCGCGAGATTCCCGAGATTCGCACCGGCCAGCGGATCGCCCTGCTCAGTGCCGGAGCGTATGGGTTTGTGATGGCCTCGAACTACAATTCGCGCCCTCTGCCCGCCGAGATCCTTGTCTCGGGCGATACTGCGACGGTGGTGCGCAAACGCCAGACCCTCGACGACCTCATCGCGGGGGAAACGATGCCTGGGTAAGCCCCGGCACGTTTTGGGTTGGAATGGGTCGGCGTCCCCGAACGGGGGCAGTGAGGGTTTCACCTCACTGCCACCATTTTGTAACCGGATGAATCGGGCCGCTCACGCGACCCACTTCGGCAATTCCCGTCACTCGACAATCAGTTCACAAAAGGAGAGAGCACCTCGCTAAGCTCCTTGGCATCGGGGAGAGAGCGCTCTGACTTGATCAACGCACTGGCGATCTTGTTGGCCTCTTCGCTGAGAGATTTTTCCCCGACCTTCTCCGAAATCGAGTACTGGTCGCGAGTCTGTTCGAGATTCTCCCAGAACGAGGAAACCAGACTCCAGAGTCCGCTGGTGCGATCCCAATATTCCCGAGCTTTGGTAAAGTCAGTCGATTCGGTGCGATGGTAGCGGTTGAGTCCCGTTTCCCGCGCGATGTATCCGGTCACCTTGCCATTCTCGTCGATGACCTGCTTGAGGTTGTCCTGCTCGTGAACCCATCCCTCCGGAGTGAGGGCGTGGCGGTTTACCCCGAGAAGAATCTGATAGTCATCGCGCTTCGTATGCTCACGCCTGGGCAGCGGGCGGGCAGTGGGAGCCGATTCCCAGCGAGAGTATCCGCCCTCGTGCATCCATTTTCCGAAGCTCTCATAGCGGGGGCTGTCATCGATCTGGGTGACCAACTGGCTCCAGGTACCGGCGGCTTGCTCCGGCGCGAGGGATCGGATCTTCCAATGATCCCTGCCCTGGAACTCGACGATGCGCGTGTCCTGCCACGTCCAGATTTGCTTCCAGTGCTTGATGACGCGCTCCTTGCCCACGACGAGGAGATGCTGGAGAACGATGCGCTCGGGGCGATCCTCCGCAACGACTACGAGTTCGAGGGCATCCTCGTGATAGGGTTCTTTGATCTGATATCCCGGTTGAAGGGCCACGGTCTCCCTGAAATCAAAATCCACCTCGTATTCTCCTGCCATCGCCAAAATGGCTTTGCGATCCTCATCCGGGGGAGCCGCAGTGACGTGGCGCCCGGACACAATTGCCGCTATCAAGAGAAGAAACGAAATCGGAGTCAGTCGGGCAGGTCTTTTGAAGGATAGGATCATTATTGTTAGGGGGTAATTCAACAGGTAGCGGGAACCAATTGGGGAGTGGAACCTCCCTCAAAATGTTCTCCGGGTGGAAATCTGTTATTGCAAATGAGACGTATCCGCAATAAGAAATTGCGATGTTTGGTTTGTTTTTTAGAAATGTTGTTCCGGGGCATCCAGCGGCTTGGGTCGTATGGAGCGGGCTCTGGGTTTCCGGGATGGGTGGCCTCCTCTCATTCGGCCAGGAGGTCGTCGAAGCGATCGATACGCTGGAGACAACCTACGTCGATGCGTCTCCTGCCCCGGAACCCGCCGCGCCGGCCCGACCTGCTGCGATCCAGCGCCCTGTCATTGTCGCCGCGACCGTCGAATCAGCAACACGGACCGAAAAACTCGTCGCTGATGTGCCCTCTGCCGTTGGAATCATCACCGAGGAGGAAATCGCCCGCATTGCCCCGCTCTCGTTTGACGACCTTGTCCGATTCGAACCCAACCTGCAGATGTTCGGCGGTCCGCGATACCTGGGTGAGCAATTGGTGATGAGAGCACAAACCGGCAATGCGGTAACGGTGCGTATCGACGACGCCCGCCAGAATTTCGTCTCCGGCCATTCCGGGCAGCGATTTTTCGTCGAGCCTGAATTCATGAAAGAAGTCGAAGTGCTCCGGGGAGGCGGCAGCTTCCTCTACGGGAGTGGTTCGGCCGGGGTCGTAAACATCTCTACGCTCGATCCGCAAGATATCACTCGTGATGGAAATCCCCTGGGTCTGAGAGTCAGGAACACCTACCACACGAACACCCAGGAATGGGTCAACAGTGCCGTCGGGGCCACCTCGACCGAATCTCTCGATCTCATGATCGGCGGTGCGATCCGCGACGGGGAAAACATCACCCTGGCAGACGACGTGGAGCTGCCGGACTCGGCGGTATGGCGCAAAAGCAACATCGCGAAGATGGTGATCCGACCCGGCGAAGACCAGGAACTCACTCTCACGGTGTTCGACTACGACAGCCTTGATCAGGGCGGGGCAAACCCGCAAGTGGATACCAACTCTACCTCCAATCCTCCCGTCGGACGCAGGATCGATTTTCAGCAGTGGACTGCAAACTACTCCTGGGATCCGAGCGAAAACGAACTCATCGATCTCGACGCAACCGTCTACTACAACACCACCTCACAGGTGCGGGACTACCTTGCCACCACCGGCAGCAATGTGGGGCGGAGAAACCTGCACCAACTCGAAGTGTTCGGAGTCGACGTGCGCAACCGCAGTTTCGTCGAAATCGGGAACCTCGAACACGAGTTTGTCTACGGGATCGACTTTTTCACGGAGTCGCAGGAGGGCTCCGAGTCCCGCAATACGTTTTTCACCCCCGGCGCGCCTGGAAACTCGAGCGGCCGCCCTGACGCCGAAGCAGACCATATCGCCTTCTATGGAACGGATGAGATTGATCTGACAGACACCCTGACAGTGTTCTCGGGAGTGCGCTTCGACGCCTTCCAAACCCTGAAAACGGCGGGCACTTTCGCAGGCCAGGAGGACTCCGCCATTTCTCCCAACATCGGTTTCGATCTCGATCTCGACGAACACTTCTCCCTGGTCGGGAAAGTTTCCCGTGCGTTCACCCAACCGACTTTGAACGATCTCTACCAGGACGGAAGTCACTTTGGCGTGGTTCCCAGCCCGACGAGGGACTTCATCGAGACCGTTCGCGCCCCGGTCAGCGGTCTTTTCCTGCCCCGTCCCTTCGGCCCGGGTGCCCCTCCACCCGGCAAGGTCAACATCAACTATTTCGAAGAAATCTTCCTTCCCAATCCCGATCTGGTCCCCGAGACGAGCGACATCCTCGAGCTGGGGGTGCACTATGAAAACGACGACTTCGGTGGGGCAAAGGTTTCCTCCCGGTTGACTGGTTTCTACCAGCGAGGTGAAAACACCTTCGATACGGAGATCGTGGGCTCCCGCACGACGGGTGGTTACTCCGGATTCGCAGACCCGGACGATATTCCGCCAACGACGACACCGATGACAGTCGGCCCGCTTGGAACCACGGTGGACGCAACGGTCTTCTCGGGCATCGATTTCGACGGGCAACTCGAACAGGCCTTCCGGCAGACCGTCAACCGCGCCGAAACGGAGATCTACGGTGCCGAGTTCAACTTCGATTACGATCAGGAAGATTGGTTTGCCTCCTTCGTCGCGGGAACCGTACGCGGAGAGGATCTGACCACTGGCCTGCCACTCAACACAACCACGGGGGACCAACTTTCCCTCACCCTCGGCATCCGTCCGCTCGAGAATCTGGAACTCGGGGCCTACGGAATCTGGAATTCGGGACGCGAGGATCTTGTCGCCGACCCATTGAACAAGACAAGCCCCTACGACCTCTATGGTGTCTTTGTCACCTATCAGGCCACCGAGAACTGGTTGATTCGCTTTGGGATCGACAACCTGTTTGACCAATCCTACGAGCGAACCTCGATCGCGCAGAAAGAGCCGGGTCGGGACGTGATCATTTCATCGACCCTGCATTGGTGAAGGCGGGAACCGGTGGTCGGATCTGAGGGCTACCAGGCGGGACATCTGCCCCCCGCCCCATCCATTTCTCAATTCGAAAACGAAGCGGCGAAGGGTATTCGTCGGCGGGATACCATTCCCCCCCTGCCGTAGGCCCAAGGTCCTCCCGTCGGCCCGGAAGGTAACCCGCATTTCTCATGCCCCTTCGTCGCGAGACGCCGAGAGGCCCCCTCTCCGCAAGGCGCGACCTGGATTTCCCGCCGGGCTGTATGAGAACATACCGTCCAAGGGAGATCCGGACTCGGACTCGGGGTCAGGGAACGATTTCCGAAGTTGGGACTCGGGGTCAGGGAACGATTTCCGAAGTTGGGACTCGGGGTCAGGGAACGATTTCCGAAGTTGACAGAGCCTGCTCCCGCACCATCCTGCCCCCATGCCTCGGCAAGTCCGCATTGAATATGAAGGCGCTCTCTACCACGTCAT
>CALDKL010000764.1 GCA_937898895.1 uncultured Verrucomicrobiae bacterium
TGCCTACCGGAACCCTGGAGGGCGCTTGGGAAAGCACCCTTCCCTGAGCCTGACAAGCCCGCAAAGCACTCGCCAGAGGCCCTGCTGGAAACGCGGCTTGCCTATGCATCACGGCGGAAGCGCTGCCTACCGGAACCCTGGAGGGCGCTTGGGAAAGCACCCTTCCCTGAGCCTGACATACCCACAACAACGCTCGCGGCAAACTCCCCTGGAGATGCCACAGCCTCCCCGGCATTCGCCGCCGGGTCTCAGGCTCCCTTTTGCTCCCGGATGACCATCTTGCAGAAAGTCTCCGTGGTGAAAAGCTTGGGAATCTCGGCGGCCTTCAAGGGGGTCTTGATCCGATCCGAGGGCACCTCGGTGAGGTAGGCACGGATCTTCGCAACGCCGGCGTCGGTGACGATGCCGCCCTGCTCGAACTCTTCCTCGGTCAGCTCCCCGCGGGCTTCCTCCATGGCCTTGCCACGGGGAATCTTCACCTTGAACTCGCGCTCGAGGCGGAACACGATGTCGAGGAAATCGATCGACTCGGCACCGAGGTCTTGGATGAGGGAGGAGTCGGGTTTCACCTCGTCTTCATCGCAGCCAAGGGCGTCCGCGATGATTTCCGCCACCTTCGGATAGATGGCCATGATCTCCTCTTTCGTGATGTCTGGATTGCTCATGTGTCTTACATTTTAAAGCCGCCGTCCACGCTCAGGACCTGGCCGGTGATGTATCCGGAAAGGTCGGAACTGAGGAACCACACCGCCTCGGCGATCTCGGCGGGCTGACCATAACGCTTCAGGACGATATTGGAAAGGATTTCATCGCCCCCGAGACTGCGCACCTCGGCGGACATGTCGGTCTCGATCACGCCGGGGGCGACGGCGTTGACGCGGATGCCGCGCCGCCCCACCTCGACGGCGAGGGCCTGGGTGAGGGAATTGACCGCTCCCTTGCTCGCGGCGTAGTTCGTCTGGCCCCGCCCGCCCTTGCTCGCGGAAACGGAGCTGAGATTGACGATGCGCCCGCTGCGCTTCGACATCATGTGCGGGACGACGGCCCGGCAGAAATGGAAGACGCCCTCGATATTCGTCTCGAAGACCGCCTTGAGGTCGTCGTCCTCGAGCAGGGGGAGGAGATTGTCGCGGATGACTCCGGCGTTGTTCACGAGCACGTCGATGCGCCCCGTGCGCTCGACGAGAGACTCGATGCAGGCGTTGACCGCCGCGCTGTCGCGTCCGTCCACTTTCAGTGCCGCGATTTTCAGATCCGGGTGGGCCGCGACGACCTCGTTGGCCGCGTCCTCGTTGCCCAGATAGGTGAAGGTCACATCCATGCCCGCCCGGGCAAGGCGTTCGACGATGGCCCGGCCAATGCCGCGACTGCCACCGGTGACCAGGGCAAACCGACCGGCGAGACCGTCTTCCATCTGGCACAGCGGAGCACTCATCCGGAAATGGCGTAGCCGCCGTCGACAAAGAGGGTGTGGCCGGTGATCATGCCGGCCTCGGGCAGGCAGAGCAGATAGACCGCATCGGCGACCTGCTCGGGCGAGAGAGTCGGCCCCAGCGGGGTGCGCACCTTGTATTCCTCGAGCAGGTGCTCGCGATTGGGGAAATGTTTGAGCGCGTCGGTGTCGACGACCCCGGCACTGACGCAGTTCACGCGGATGCCCAGCGGTCCCAGTTCCTGGGCGAGTCCGCGGGCGAGGGCCTCGAGGGCGGCCTTCGAGGCTCCAATAAAGGTGTAGTTCGGGATGGCCCGCTCCGATCCGAGGCTGGTCAGGCCAATGATGGACCCTCCCTCGCTCATCATCGGCACCGCATTTTGCGCGAGGGTGTTGAGTGCCAGCGCGTTTGTCTCCATGCAGCGCCGGAAATGTTTCAGGGTCATTTCCATCGCCGGCTTCAGCACTCCGAGAGCGGCGTTGCTGATGACAAAATCGACGCGATCAAACTGCGCCTTGAAGACGGCAAAGGCTT
>CALDKL010000765.1 GCA_937898895.1 uncultured Verrucomicrobiae bacterium
TGAGGCCCGCGGCGTAGGCGTGGAAGACGAGGGCTATCTGATCTCGCACCCGGCGGAACTCTTCGAGGACTTCTTCCTCGGTGCCAGTGGCGTGGGCGGGGTCGTTGAATCCCCAGTGATAGCGGTTTATTTGACCGGGGAACATTGGGCAAGCCTGATCGGCGTTGCCGCAGACGGTGATGACGGTATCGACCTTTTGCCCGAGGAATTCGTCCATGTGCTTGGAGTGGTGGCCACTGATGTCGATGCCGATTTCGGCCATGGCGGCGATGGCCTTGGGGTGGACGTAGCCAGCGGGTTTTGAGCCTGCGCTCTGGACGTTGAGGATGTCCCCTGCGGCTTGGCGGAGGATTCCCTCGGCCATGTGGCTGCGGCAGGAGTTTCCGGTGCAGAGAATGAGGACGGTGGGTTTCACGAGAGGGTGGGTTTTTGTTGATACCAGTCCCGGCTCTGCACGCAGATGCGGCAGACCGAGAGCATGACGGGGACCTCGACGAGGACGCCGACGACCGTTGCGAGGGCGGCGGGGCTGGTGGGTCCGAAGAGGGTGATGGCGACGGCCACGGCGAGCTCGAAGAAGTTGCTGGCTCCGATGAGGGCGCCGGGCGTGGCTACGTTGTGGCGCACCCCGAAGAAGCGCATGAGGCCGTAGGTGAGCCCGCTGTTGAAGTAGACCTGGATGGTGATGGGGATGGCGAGCAGGAGGACGGCCACCCAGTTCTTGAGGATGTTCTCGGCTTGGAAGGCGAAGATGAGGGTGAGGGTTGCCAGCAGGGCGAGGATGGCGACGGGGCGGAATTTGGGGAGGAAGGTTTCCTCGAACCACCGGAGGCCCTTGGCTTTGATGAGGGCGACGCGGCTGAGCCAGCCTGCGGCGAGCGGCACCACGATAAAGACCACGACGGAGGTGATGAGGACTTGGGCCGGAATGTGAACGCCGCTGACACCCGCCAGCACCATGACGATGGGGGCGAAGGCGAACACCATGATGAGATCGTTGATGGCCACCTGTGCGAGAGTGTAGGTGCTGTCTCCGTCGGTGAGGTAGGACCAGACGAAGACCATGGCGGTGCAGGGCGCGGCGGCAAGGATGATGAGGCCGGCGACGTAGTTGGCGGCGGTGGTGGGTTCGATCCAGCCGAGGGTTTGGGAGAAGAGGCCTTGGATGAAGATCCAGCCGAGAGCGGCCATGCTGAGACGTTTGACCACCCAGTTGACGAAGAGGGTGACGAGCAGGCCCTTGGGGCGTGCGAAGACGCCATGGATGCCTCCGAAGTCGATCTTGAGCATCATGGGGTAGATCATGAGCCAGATCAGGACGGCGATGGCGACGTTGACCTGTGAGCCTTGGCCGAATTCCCACCGGCTAATGGTGCTGGTGAGGCCGGGGGCGAGTTTTCCGAGTGCTACGCCTGCGACCATGCAGGCGAGCACCCAGAGGGAGAGATACCGCTCGAAGAAATCGAGCCTTTTGGCCGTGTTCATCCGCAGCAGGACGAGCCTCCGCAGCAGCTTTCCTCCTCCTTGGAGTCGGGGATGCAGACCTCTAGCGCGAGGCAGGCGGTTTGCTTGTTTGCGAGGGTGAAGACGAGGCTTCCATCGGTGAGGTTGGAGCCCTCGACCGAGAAAAGGCCGATGGTGCCTTCCTGGCATTCCACCTGCATTTCGGGGTCGTCGCTTCCGAGGAGGCTGGCGGCTTTCTCGATGATGGTGGCGAGTTTTCCGGCGGGTAAGCGGTGTTCGGTATCGTCGGCCACCCAAACCTGAAGGGAGGCAAAAGCGAGGTGGCGGGTTTTTCCGCCGCAGTCCACGAAGTCTTTTTCCGTGCGGCCAACTTCGGTGATGTGGAAGTGCGCGGGAACGCTGTTCCCGCTCGGGAGCAGAATGGCGAGGTTTCCGTCGGGGTATTGATCGAGAGCGGCTTTGAATGCGGAGAGCTTCATGGTTTTATGGGTTGGGTGTTGATGATGAGGCGCTCGCGTTGGCCTATTTCCTTGGTGGCAGCTTCGAGGCGAAGCGCATCGAGCTTCTCGAAGGGGAGCGAGGCGAATAGTTCGAGACGGCGCTGGATTTGTTGGGCGACTTGCCAGAAGACCTTCGCTGCATCCGGACCTTCGGCTTCGGCCGGATCGGGAGACGGCCAGTGAGCGATGATTGGCTGGCCGGGCCACACGGGGCAGCTCTCTTTCGCGTTGTCACAAAGAGTGATGACGAAATCAAACTCGACGCCCTCGAATTCGTGCCACGATTTGCTGCGAGCGCTGGTGACGTCGAGCTTGTATTGATCCCGCAGCACTTGCAGAGCCAGAGGATGCGGAGACGGCTTCGGATTCGATCCGGCGCTCACCACATCAAATTTGTGGGAAGCGATTTTCTTCATGATGAACTCTGCCAGGATGCTTCGGGCCGAATTGCCGGTGCAGAGGAACAGAAGTTTGAACTTGGGTTTGGTGGAGTCCATATCAGCAGCAGGTTTTTTGGCTAACGGCCTCTTCGACCCAGCCGGTGCATTTTTTGGTTGCGATGAGCCGCTTGAGGTCATCGCGGAAGAGTTTGTCGGATGTCACGCAGTCCTGGAGGCACTTGAGGTTGGCCTCTAGCTCGTGGGAGGGCTTGGCCGGGAGGCGGTAGATGATCCACGTTCCCTTGCGGGTGGTTTCGACCATCTGCCGTTTCCGTAGATAAGCCAAGTGCTGAGACACCTTCGTCTGAGGAATCTGAAGGATGTCCTGGAAATGGCAGACGCAGAGTGGGCCGTGCGTGAGCAGGTTCACAATACGGAGCCGCGTCTGATCGCAGAGGCATTGGTAAATCTGGATGAGTTCCATTTGAATGGCGATATATGCTGATACGACAATATATGCAAGTGCGAATATATGAATTGCTTTCAAGGAACGTCGAAAATTTTTGCTCTAGATGTACCTTCGCGAGTCTGGCCATTTCTCCGCAAGCAGGACGACTTTTAGCGAGTAACCTCTGTGCGAATCGGAGTCCTCTTGTGGCGAGACAGCACGCACCTTTAATGGCGGGCAGCAGAGCATCGGTTCTCGATGGCGGCGCCGGAGGTTCGATAGGGGCGCTCTGCTCCCCTTCTGCAACTTTCCGCTTATTTTGTGCGCTGAGGCGTTCAGGCACTACTGATATTTCTGAAAGTGGCGGTCCCGCTGGCGCCTATAAAATGCATCCTCACAAGACCCGACCGGAGGTTCCGTGGTGTTGAGTAAAACAATTTCGGCGGTCAAGTGAACGCAGGGCCCGGCATGGGCAGCATCCATCAGTTCCTCCTTTAACCTCCGCACACATACATCCTCCCGGAAAAGGAGGTCCGGCCTATCGGGACATGCCAGCTTCCGAGCTTCTTCGAAGTAGTGCGCGATCTGTCCAGCCACACGGCTTTCCAAGTCGCATCGAACATCCCGATGATCTTCGCCGCAAGGAGGAAAGAGGTCGTCAAAATCAATTTGGAGATTTTCGAAATACCGATCCACCATGGCTCTCACCAGAAAGTCCGGGCGGATTCCGCGTTCGTAAAGTTCGTAGATCAACGCCGGTTGCGTGCGGACGTCGCCGGTGCGCGAAACGCCGAACCAAGAGTCCCCAAACCAATCGCTCCAGATGTCACGCAGGCCGAGTGCGGCGAGGATTCCCGGCGCTGCGGCTTGCACCTTGTCGAAGTTGCGCCAGGGCTGTTCGGGCTCAAAATCCACAACAGATCTGCACAGGGAAGCCGGAGATCGTATTTCGGCAACGATGGACACGATACTATCTGAAAGGTGTAGATTCTCTTCCCCGGACTCAAGCATCTCCATACATTCCGCGCGAGGCAGCATCGGAAAGAGCGGCCTTGAATAGATCGGCTCCCCGAATCCCAAAATCCGGCGCAATTTTTGGATCTCGAAGCGCTTTTTGGCGGTTTCTTTCACGATCGTTTCAAACAAGGTCTTCAAGTGCTCGTTCATAGTTCCCCCCTATGGCTCCTCCCCATCGGGTACATCGTCCGCGTCGTCAGCTGCAGTGACAGGAAGCGTGAAGTCGGCGAAATGCCGCGTCCACTGATCTTGGTAGAATCTTTCGAGGTCCGGGGCGCTCGCAACCGAATGAGGTTTCGACAGGATTGCCTGGAGTGCTCCGTATTTGGCAGCTCCCTCCAAAAGGGCGCGGTCCTGATTTTCGAAATCGAGAATGTTCTTCTTCAGTTGCCTCATCAAGTAGTGCAACTGGCAGATCAAGTCGGGCCGGTTGGGAATCTCAGCCTCAGCCGCGGTATGAAAATAGGTCGCGATATGGGACGCCGTCATGAGTTGAAAGCTTGAGGCGAGCTCAATGGGCCAGTCTTCCGTTAACAGAAAAAGCTCAAGGAAGTCTGCAGGAACACAGTCATAGGTGCCGACGCGGAAGAAGAATTCCGCCATCGTTTGCATCAAAAAGCCTACAGGCGTTCCTGAGATCAGCAATTCGCGGACATCCTGGGCATAAAGTCGCACGTCCTCGGCTTTTCGGTATTCATGCCATGTGGCCCAACTGCGCTCCAATCGATCCGCCGCGATGATACCAGGGGCAGCTGCCTTGATCTTATCGAAGTTGCGGTGGGTCACTGGCGTCCGGCACTCGATGACCTGCTTGCATAGCCAAACCGCCTGACGAGTCTGACAGACGATTCCGACAATGTCGTTCGGCAAATCCAGGGGCTGGGGAATTCCCGTAGCCTTCTCGCGAAAATGATCCAGCAGATCCGTTCGTCCGGCGTAGCCGAGAATTTTCCGCAAGCGGTCGAGGCCCGTGAAGCCCTTTTGCGCCGAGTCCCAGAGGCAACGTGTAGAACGCCGGATGTTTTCTAGCGAATCCTGAACGAAAAATTTCATGGATTCTCTTTTCCGAGTTTTCTCGGGCGTGAGGGCAAAAATCGTCAAGTATCTGCGCCTACAGCGGAAATTTCTTCCGTAGGCATGTTTTTTTGGCCTCGGAGTGCGAAATCGCTTGATCCGCGGAACCAGTGCGAGGAAATCCAATGGTTTTGCCGTGATGAATTCCGGGCCCGGAGAGGCAGTTTTCTTGAGTTTGCCGACGCAATCAACAGCGGTGGAATCAGCTCACGTGCAACATCCCGGCGATCCCTTCCCTACTTTTCGCCAGTAAGAGCTTGGCGAAGAGACTTAATCAATGTTTGCACATCGATTTTCCCGGCGCCCTTTTCGTAATGATCGAGCAACTCAAGCGCTCGATGCACCCTCTGTGACGGCAAAACCCTATCCGTCCTGGGTTTTTCCACGTCTCCCAGCAGGCGATCGACCACCTCCTTGACGTCGGCGGCATGAGGGGGATCTTCTCGATCGAGGGAAGCCTCTTCATAGGCCTGCACCATGGCCTCGCCACCTTCCAGCCGGGCCAGCTCATGCAGAACAGCTTCCCGAGTAGGCAGGTCTATCGGCATGCGTTCTTTGGAAACAAAAGTTTCCATTTCGAGACGAGCCTGGCCGGCTCGAATCAACCGGTTCGCGTATTGCCGGCTCACGTCTAATCGCGTTTGGCAATATTCTTCAAAGGTCGGAAACTCAGCCCGGTAGAGGCGGCGGTTTCGGATTTCCTCCAACGCCTGCGCCGCCTCCACCAAGGACTCCAATCCGCGCACGACCACCCCGTCCAGCCGCTTGAAGTCGCGGGCTTCCGTTCCGGACAGTGGCGCGTCAGGCGCGGAGGTCGCGACCACCAACTGACCATCCCTGTTTGCTTTCTTGGCCATGACAACGAAGGACTACGCCTTAATTCAAGCGTCCGCCTCACTCCACAATAAAATCACCGCCTTTCGATCATCCGGTTCCGTCCTAGATGAAGTTCCCCTTGTCCCGGCTGGAGCGGGAAGTGATAAACTTGGGATGGCACAGAAAAAATTCCGCAGACAGAAAGACCAGCTTTCCGACACCCTCAAGACTTTCAGCTCGCTGAAAGCCATCTGGCACTTGTTCGGCAACTCCATGCAGCATGCCATCGACGTGCTGCGTTCCGAGGTTTGGCAGAACAAACAAAACCGCAAGGAATTGCTCAAAAAGATTCCGAAGCCGCTGCACCGCCGCATCGAGTCGTTGATCGCTCAGGTTGCAAAATATGCGCAGGGCCTGGATGTCGCGGGAAAGACGAGCTTGCACGCGGCGGGCTTTACTCCGCCGCAAACTCCCTGCGAGGCGCTGACCATTCTGGATCTCGAAAAGGGCCGGTTTGGAGCCGAGGCGGGAAAGTTGGTTTTCAACTTGGCCCACATGGGCAAAGCCGGCTCGCGTCAATGGAAGGAAGTGGCGGAATTGGAGTGGGAGCAATTCTGCAAAGGCGAAATGGATTATCGCTCGTATTTTGTTTACGCATCGAGCCGTCGCCACATGGATCCCTCCAAGGGGGGCAAACCCGAGCTTTGGAATTTGTATGCCAGGCTGACGCCGTGGATGGCGAAGGTGGTGGGCGAAAAGCTCGAGTCCATGGGGGATGAAGGCAAGCGGGCGTTGCAGGAAGTGCTGACCAAGCTTGCCGGCGAGCTCGGGACCGAATTGGGCGTCGATGTGGTGGGACTGGCGGTCCATCGCGAAAAGGACGGCGATCTCCATGTCCACTTCATTTTTTCCCTGACGAGGGAGAAGCCGGTCGAAAAAGACATCGCCAAGCGCGAGTTTGAGGCCCTGATCTCCGCCACGGCGCGCCGCCGAAAGGAAGCCGGTGAAAAAATGGGATTCAAGAAGCTCCGGAAACTGGTGCGCGAGGATCTGACCACCCAAGGCGCGCACCAAGTGAAATTTTTTGAGCGACAGCGCAGGGATTTCCTTCGCCCTATCCGGGTTCTGGGCCCGTCCTTTCTGGGGAAATTGGCTTTGTGGGAAGCGTCGGGCCGGAACCCGGAAATCGCCGCCCTGGGTGACCGTCCCGAATGGGAGGCCAACACCTTCCGCGGCCGGGTGGTCGCTGCCGTGAAGAATGGCGAGGATCTGGGAGTCACCTGTATTGATTACTGGCTCACCTGTCGTTACCAGCAGGAGATCGAGGCGTTGTTGACCTCGGAGGAGAAGGCGCGATGCGCCGAACTTGGACGGCAGGCGGCGGAACGATACCGAAAGACCGGCTCCCAAACTCCCAGCGTCGAAAACTATATCGCCATGGAGGTGGCAAAGCTGGAGCAAAACTTGCCGGACCAGGTCAGAAAGGAACTTGAGAAGAAGGCAAAAGAATTGGACGAACGGGAAGATGCCGTCTCTGTACGC
>CALDKL010000766.1 GCA_937898895.1 uncultured Verrucomicrobiae bacterium
CGAGCGATGGTACCAGCGGATCTTCGACAACCGGGGGGAAGGCGGAGCGACGACCGAGGATCTCTCCTCTCTGATGCGCAAGGCCGAGGCGAAGTCGATGTGGGACATTCTCTCCGGTCAGCCGCACAGCTTCGTCTACGGGCGCGGACTCGGGGCTGCCTACTACTGGGACGAGGATTACTTTCCCGAACTCTTTCTCGTCTATCCCGAGGACAGGCACCAGTTCCCCGACGAGATCTTCAGCGCGGGTCACAGCATCTGGACCTACACCCTGTTTTCAACCGGGTTCGTCGGCATTGCCATCACTCTTCTGTCGTTTTTCATCCCGATGGGACTGAGCCTCCATGCTGCGTGGCTCAATTCGCGTACGGTCATGGGGCCCCGGGCGTGGGATTCCTTTCTCGTCTTCCTCCCATTCGTTGCGATGTGGGCGACGCTCAGCGAGAGCGTGACGCGCAATCCCTTCGATGAACGGTTTACCGGGGTGCTCTTCGCCTTCATGATGGCACTGCCACAATTCTTTTACAACCGGGCCTTCTATCTCCGCTTCCGCGAGACACTGGGTCAGACCTCGCCACAGATCCTGCTCGACGAGGAGACCGCCGCGACGCTCCACGACGAGGCGGCGCCTACGCGAGCACTCTTCCAGGGGAGAGGGGAGGACTCTCGGATCGCCCCAGGAGGGGGAGGACATCATCTCGTTTCCTGTCGCTACGAATTCGATTCCCCGCCGGGCCGGACCCCCGTTGAGCCATGAGTGCCTTCTTCCTCATTCTCCTTCTGATTTTTGTGACGTCGATCACCTTGCTCGCGCACACCTATATCGCGTATCCCGTGCTGATGAGGTGGATGGGGCGGCGTCGCCCGTTGCCTGGGGATCGCTTCCGAAGTGGGCGCGAGTTTCCCGAAGTGGCCGTGCTCATGGCGGTCTACAACGAGGAAAAAGTGCTCGCGGAAACCCTGGCCTCGATCCTTGCTTCGGACTATCCGCCGGAGAAACTGACGGTATTCATCGGATCGGATGGTTCGACCGACCGCAGCGATGCCATCGCGAAGTCCTTCTCGGATGCCGATCCGCGGGTCCGGCTCGTATCCTTCGGCGGTCGCAACGGCAAGATCCGCATCATCAACCGTCTCGCCGAGGGGGCGTTGACGACCTTCTCCGATCCTGACAAAGCCATCTTTGTGCTCTGCGACGCGAATGTGACCTGGGCTGGATCCCTGCTCCGGCGTCTCGTCTCCCATTTCAAGCGGGAATCGGTTGGTCTCGTCGGGGCGGCCGTGGTCGATCGCATCCGCGAACACACCGGCATCGGAGATCAGGAGGAGGCCTACGTCGGGCAGGAAAATCTCGTCAAATTCGCCGAGGGGGTCATCTGGGGCAGGGTCATGGGTGCATTCGGTGCCTGTTATGCGATGCGCTCGAGACTCTTCACCCCGGTGCCTCCGCATCACATTGTCGATGACTTCTATCTCACCCTTTCCTGTCTCGAACAGGGTTCGGACGCGATCGTTGATCTCGATGCGGTTTGTCACGAGGCGGTCTCCACGGACATTCGGGAGGAGTTTCGCCGGAAGCGCCGCATCGCCGCAGGCAATTTTCAAAACCTCCGTCGATTCCGGCAGTATCTGCTTCCCTGGCATGGCGGTCCCGCCGTGGCATTCGCTTTCTGGTCGCACAAGGGGCTGCGCTGGTACGGGCCATTCCTGCTTGTCGCCGCGATGCTTTCCGCTCTCGCGCTGGGGTTTCAGAATCCCTGGTTTCTTCCCGGTGTCGGGGGATTTTTGGCCCTTTTTCTCATGGCGGCGGCGGACCGCATACTCGCGGGACGCGGTTGGGGCCATGTCAGGGCCTTTCGCTTTTGCCGCTACTTCCTCTCAATGAACCTCGCCCTGTTTCTTGGATACCTCGATTTTCTGCGAGGGCCGCGCACGAGTGTCTGGGAGCCGACCCGTCGTGAGACCGCGCCCCTTACCCGCGAGACGCCCCCCCGACACGAACCCGCACTCCGAAAATGAAGCGCCCCTCACTCCTCATCGCTCATCCCTGGATGGCCCGCGGCGGATCGGAAGCGACCGCGATGTGGGCGATCGAGGCGCTCCTGTCGGATCACGACATCACCTTCGTGACCTCAGCCCGGATGCGGGAGGATGACTGGGATAGTCTCAACCGGGCCTATGGTACCAGCATCGATCCCGCGCATCTGAAGGTGATTCGGGCACCGGCCTTGCCGGGGGTCACCGGACCGCGCCGACTCTCCCATCTCCAGGTCCGCTATTTCGAGCGGTACTGCCATCGCATCGCCGGATCGTTCGACCGATGCCTCAGTGCCTACAATCCAATCTTTTTCGGACGCCCCGCGATTCAGTTGATCGGCGATTTCAGC
>CALDKL010000767.1 GCA_937898895.1 uncultured Verrucomicrobiae bacterium
GAGGATCATCGGGAGGACACTGCGGCCGCGTCTCTGCCATTTTTCGAGCGCTTCGATCCGGGTGCGCACGACGGCGGTCGAGTCCTCCTCTCCGGGGGGCACCGGGAGGGACCGGACCAGATCGAGCATGGTCGAGAGGCGGTGCTCTCCGTGATCGAGGCGGGGGCGGAGACGGTTTTCGAAAAAGTGCGTCACGATGCGCGAGACGTTGAGGTCTGCCTGAAAGTGTTCGCGCCGATCCTCCGGAACAGGCCGTGAGGTCACGGCCCCGAGGCTCCGCAGCAGCGCCAATCCCTGGCTCGCACTACCCTTGCTGATGCCGAGCCGGGTCACGACCTCATCCATGGGCAGGGGTCTCGCCGACACAAAGAGCAGCCCATATATCTGGCCGATGGAGCGGGGCAGGCCGAAAACCTGCACGAAGGAGACAAAAAACTCGACCGATTCCATCTCCAAAGCCTCGGCCCCGGACACGCTGCCGCCCCTGGTCCGAATTCCTTCCGGATCGGAAGGAACGGACTCCGGAGAGGACATGGCTGGTCGTTTGGTCTCCATCCGCGTGGGCGGAAGTGAGCGGATGGCTAGATAACGCGGATTTCCCTTTGTTCAATTAAAAATGAACAAGGCTCCGCCCTCCCCTCGCGTCAGGGGAGCATTTCCCGTCCCTTTTCCAGACGCAGCGACTGGGGAAGCACCTCGGGGGTTTCCTCCTCTCCCTCGAAGACCACGACGATTTCTTCGAAACGGCCTTCGCCCCAGGCCTCGCGCGAGAGAAGCCAGGTGCGCACGAAGCGGGCCACTGCGAGGCGTCCCTGATCTTCGATTTTTGCCTTCGTTTCGGGGTTATCGGCGCGAGCGGCGAGTTGCTCGGTGATGCCCTTTTCGAGTTCGGCGAGATCCTCGTCCGCGCTCCAGCGCACCCAGCCGTTCGACGTCTTCTTCTCGACCTTCGCCGTATCGAAGGCGACCGGCAGGGTCGGTCGCACCCGAGGGGCCCGCACGAGGAGCCGCTTTCCGTCGGGTGAGAGATTCCATTCGTCATTCAGATCGATGTGGAAACGGTAGGTCGCGGGCACGGTGATTTCGGAAAAATTGGTCGAAAGCGGTACGTTTGTTCCGAAGACCTTGTAGTTCGTCGACCGCGAAAAGCGCTCGGTCACCTCTGCCGTCGCGATCTCGAGCTGGCTACCGGTCCCGGATTTCACAGTGAGTTCGCGCCATTCGTGGAAGGTCTGGATGACTTTCTCGGGTTGGAACAGCTTTACGAACTCGGTGGCGGTGTCTTTTGCGGTTTCGATGACCTTGTTGGCCGTATCGGTGGTCTTGTCGACGGTGCGCCGGACCTGGTAGAGCACGGAGAGGGCAACGATCAGTCCGGCCACGACAAGGGTGAGGAAGACCCAGAATGCGGTGCCCGGCAGCCGGATCGGCCGCCCCGGTTTGGATTCAGCATTGGAATCTGAGCCCTCCATCCTGCGAGATCAGAGAAAATACCTCCGCTGCTTCTCCGACACGGGCAGGCCCGAGAGTTCCATGACCCGCAGCATATCCTCCCAGACCTGGCGTTTCGCAGCGTTCCCCTCCTCGGCGGAGGCGGCTTCCTGGCGGAGTAGATAGCTGGGGTGGTAGGTTACGACGACGGGGATACCGCTGAAATCATGCACCGCATTGCGAAATGCCGCGATCGCCCCGCTCCGCTCGAGCAGTCCCTCGGCGGCGATACGCCCGAGTGCGACGATGACCTTTGGCCGCAGTACTTCGATCTCGGCGCGGATAAAGGGCAGGCACGACGCCATCTCCTCGTGCGAAGGCGGGCGGTTGCGCGAACCCTGGAATCGACCGTCGTCCATCCTCGGTCGGAATTTGACGAGATTCGAGAGATAGACCGCCTCGCGGCTGAGCCCCATCGCCTTGAGAATCTGGTCGAGCTTTTGTCCGGCGGGGCCGACAAAGGGCTTTTTCTGCTTTTCTTCCTCGGCACCGGGAGCCTCCCCGACAAAGACGAGGTCGGCCATGGGGTTGCCGGCGGCAAAGACGACCGTCTCGAACAGCGTGCCGAGAGCACGAGGAGCGGGGGCGTTCTTCACTTCTTTGAAAATGGCGTTCAGTGCTTGGCGGCGCGCCGCTTCATCGAGAGGAGCGTTGACTCGGACGGGCGGCGTTTTCTCCTCCCTCGGTGTCGACGTCGCTGGAAGCGGCACCGGGACCACCGACGCGACCGATTCGGCGGCCCGGGCCTGCTCGAGGGACTGCCGTCGGGCGCTGGCGACTGCTTCGCGGATGCGGGCGGGCAGACCTGCGAGCTGTGCGAGGCTCTCCGGTGCCACGGCCATGGTGGGGAGGCCGCGACCTTTCTCCCGCGCGAGGAGCTGGGCCAGTGCGCCGAGGGCGGGAGCGATACCGGAGGAGGAACTCATGATCGGATTTTACTCCGGCCCCTTCCGGGGAACCACCGGAAATCTCACGAAAATTCCCCGAGCAATCCCGCCATCGTCTCGGGCGTGAGGTGCAACCCCGCCATCGCCCCGGAAAGGAGGTCGCTGGCGAGATCATCCTTCCGTTCCTGCATTTGCTGGATGCGCTCCTCGACGGTGTGGCGGCAGATCAGTTTGTGGACAAAGACGGGTTTGTCCTGCCCGATGCGGTAGGCGCGGTCGGTCGCCTGATTTTCGGCGGCAGGATTCCACCACGGATCGTAGTGGATCACGGTGTCCGCCCCGGTCAGAGTCAGCCCGGTGCCGCCGGCTTTCAGGGAAATGAGGAAGATCTCTCCCTCTCCGCCCTGGAACCGTTCGACGAGCGACTGCCGATCTCTCGTCGCCCCGGTCAGTTTCAGATAGGTCACTTCTTCCGCGACGAGGTGGTCCTCGATCCGGTCGAGCATGGAGGTGAATTGCGAGAAGACGAGGACACGGTGTTTTTCCTCGCGCAGGGTCTCGAGCAACTCGACGAGATATTCGAATTTTGCCGAGGCGACCGCGGCGTGTTCCTCGCCGAGGATACGAGGGTGACAACAGATCTGACGCAGCTTGAGAAGGGCGTCGAGAAAGACGATCTGCGCCTCCTGCCCGCGGATGGCGAGGGCCTGGCGGACCTGCTTGTCCATCGTCGAACGCACCGTCTCGTAGAGATCCGATTGGGTTTCGCCCATCTCGATTTCGTGCAGCATCTCCGTTTTTGGCGGCAACTCCTTCGCCACATCGTGTTTGGTGCGGCGGAGGATGAGCGGCCCGACGCGGCGGACGAGGGCGGCGCGGCGGGCGGCGTTGCCATTTTTTTCAATGGGCGTCTGCCACATTGTGCGAAACGCATCAAGCGTGCCGAGAAATCCGGGCATCAGGAAATCCATCAGGCTCCAGAGTTCGCCGAGGTGATTTTCCACCGGCGTGCCCGAGAGGCACAAGCGGTGATCTGCCCGCAGCGACGCGACGGCACGGGTCACCTGGGCGTCAGGGTTCTTGATGTGCTGGGCTTCGTCGAGGACAAGGAGATGAAATTCGTGCTCTAGCAAAACATCCAAATCGCGGTGGAGCAGGGCGTAGGAGGTCAGGACCAGGTCGCTTCGGGGAATCTTGCGGAAGCGCGTTTTTCGGTCCGCTCCCTGGAGGATGAGGACGTTGAGGTCCGGCGTGAACTTCGCGGCCTCGCGCTGCCAGTTCATGACCACGCTGGTCGGGGCGATCACAAGGGATGGCTTGCCAGCGTTTCGGCCCGATTCGACCTCGGCGAGCAGGTGGGTCAGGGTCTGGAGGGTTTTTCCGAGTCCCATGTCGTCGGCGAGGATGCCGTGGAGACCGTGCGAGAGGAGGAACTGCATCCACTGGTAGCCCTCGCGCTGGTACTCGCGCAGCTCGGCCCGCAGTCCCGGAGGTACCGGAGTGACTTCGATGGACTCGAAATGGCGGAGACGCTCGCCAAGTTTTTCCAACTCGCGCGGAATCCCGACGGGCAGGGATTCTCCGGCGAGTTCTCCGGCGAGGAGAGCGGCGTCGAGTTTCCCCAGGCGGATCGGACCCTTGCCATCGAACCGGAACTCCATCAGCTCCCCCAAAGTCGTGAGGATGCGGCGGAACCGCCCCACAGGCAGGACGAGTCCGCGCCCGTCGGGGAGGAAAATGAGAAATTCCTGGCCCGCCGGCATGCCTTCGGTGACTTCGAGAAACCGATTCTTCACGAGTGCGGCGAGGATGGGTTGCAGGGCGAAGGGTTCGCCGTCGATTTCGAAACCGGCGGAGAGGTGGAACCATCCTTTCCCCTCCTCGACGATCTCGGCACTCCATCCCTCGGAGCGAAAGACGAGCGGTCTGTGGCCGACTTCGGGAGCGAAGCGAACCTCCCATCGCCGCCGTTCCAGCGCGGCGACGCCGTCGTGCCGGAACCGCTGCCAGTAAAACTCGGGATGCGGCCACTTCTTCGCATCGGGAGCCCAGAGGGTGCCTTCGCTCTCGGGGCGTTCGAGTCGGCGCAGGGAGGGAGGAGGCTCTTCCGCGCCGGGATTCAGGTCGAGAGCATAGAGAGCGTTCAGCGCGATGGTCTCCTCGGCGCGGTCACGAGGGATCTTGCCTTCGGGAGTGACGAGGGGCGGCAGGGAGCCGCCCGGCGAGAGCGGAGCCCGTTTTCCCTCGTAGATCGCGAAGGCTTCCGCGAACACCTCGGGTAGCCAGGCACTGCGTTCACCCTCGGGTCGGCGTCGGATGCGGAGGAGGAAAGAGGGTGCGGTCGCCGACTGGACCCTCTCGAGAGCCGGGACGGGGCCGGTCGCGAGGGAGAGCGATTGTCCCGTCGTCATGGTCTCGGCGAGCGGTGCTCCACCGAAGGAGCGGGCGAGGCGGGCTCCGTCGCCTTTTTCGAGGTAGAAGAGCAGGGCGGCGGCGTGACCACAGTTCACCCCCGTGTCGCAAGGGCAGTCGCCTTCGAGCGTCAGGGCGTGCCCCTCGCGCCATACAGCAATGACCGGGGTGAAAAGGCGACCGTCTTTCTCCGCGACGGTGCCGGAAATCTCGGCGTCGCCGGTGTCGAGCCGTTCGCCCGAGGTTTCCCCGACCTGTTTGGCGGCGGCGAGTTTTTTCCCCACGGCGAGAGCGCCCGCGTCGAATCGGCTCTGCCAATCTCCGGATGCGAGGTAGGTGATGAGGTCGGCGATGTCGAGAGAGGCCATGTGGCGCTCCCGGATTGTGCCACGCTGCGCCACGCGGGCAATCCGATTCGTGACTTCCTCAGCGTTCGGGATCGTGCCAGTAATCCCATTCGAGGATTACGGTCTTGCGCACGGTGGGGTTCCGGTCGGTGGAGAAGTCGGCACCGTGCCGGATCGTGACGAGCCATTTGTCCTTCGCGAAGAAAGTCTCGACCTGGCTGGGGACGCCGAGCGTGACCGGCCTCCATCCCATTTCCGCGAGACGCGCCGCGAACCACGCGTCGCTCGTGTCGTGAGTTCCGGGAACGATCCAGGTGCGCTCCCAACGGATGCGCAGTTTCGCCCCGCGCCACATGCTTTTCCGGCCTTCTCCGGGGTAGGTCTTGAGGCCTCCGTCATAGGGAGTGGATCCCTCGGGAAAGCCGATTCCATCAAAGATCTCCTGCCCCTCGCGCTCTGCGACGGCGAATTCCTCCGTGATGAGGGGCAGGTGCTTCCGGATGTACTGCCGTTGGAAGATGAGCAGCCCGACCCCGATGACGGCAATGAGAACCAGGCCGGTGAAGGCAGGAAGGCGGCGTTTCATGAGGGAGGTTTCAGAGGATGTCCGGATCGCGCGTCCACCTCAGTTCCCGATGGAGCCGGACTGGCGGCGGAGTGGAAAGAAGTTGCAGGGTGACGGTCCATTCGCCCTTCCGAAAAGTGGCTTTGTCAGGAGATTCCTCCGTCAGTTCCCATTCGGCGGCGGGAAGGCGGGTGCGGTGCCAGCGGATCGCGGCAGGCAGACCCGATTCGCCGGAGAAGTTCTGACGCCAAGAGATCCAGGCCTCCTCGGCTTGGGAAAGATCGGGAGCGAGTGGTCCACTCTCCATCTCCGGAAAACCGAGAGAGGGAGAGGGCTCGCCATCAAAGAGGGCAAGGATCGTGGCTCCGTCGTGCTTCGCGGCGGCAAGGGCAGTTTCGCGGTCCCATCGCTGACGGTTCGCAAACAATGAGATGAGGATCACGGCGATCCCCAGGACAATGGTGCCCGACACAAGCAGAATGGCGACCAGAGATCGATGTTTCATGTGCAAGTGGTGGAGGACCGCGCTCAGCTCGTTGTCGTGCCGGTGACGACGAGCACTTCATAATCACTTTGCAGCGTCGTCCTGGTCGTGACTTGGCGTTCGACACGAATGAACCAGGAGACGAGATCGGGCGCAGATCCCGACAGGGAGGATCCGGGCCGCTTCATTGGAACTGACTTGCAGGTGCGTTTTGCGTCCCTCGGAACTCGGAATTCCAGGGAAAACTCGCTCGCCTCGCCTTCGCGCCCGTTGCCGACGCGGAGATCCTTGCGCTCGAGCAGCGTCTCTTTGCGTGCCGGAGGTTTTCCAGGAGTACCGTTGATCTCACAGATCAGCGAGACGGTGTAGGTGAGAGCCTTGAGAGGCCCTTCCTGCCGCACCCAGAGAGACGCAGTCTGACCTGGGCGGAGGTCGGTGCTGCTGATCTCGACCTCGGGTTCAGGAAGGGCGATCCAGCGGAGGTTCACAAAAAACGCCCAGAGAAAGACCAGGGTGACCACTGCTGCTGCGAAGGCCACCCAGTACCAGCCATTCATGTTGAAACCAAGCAAGCTGCTGATGAAACGATATCGATAGACCTCGTCCTTGTAGTCGAGAGCGGCGAGGGTGAAACCGCTCGTGAGCAGGGCCGAGAGGACCGCGAAGACACCGAGGCAACCAGTCATGGCCCGCTGCGAAGCCGTCGAGGGAAGTCGGAAGGCGAGACGGCGACCCTTTTCGATTCCCTTCAGCGAGGGCGGGACGGAGCGGCGAAAACATTCGCGGAGGAGCAACCCGCTGAATGCCATGATGCCCAGTGGCCAGGCGAGGAGCCAGTAGAAATGGGGATTGAAGCGCTTCGAAAGCACGGCTTTTTTCGGAGCAGCGGGATCATACCAGCAGGGAGTCCGGTCTCCCTCGCTGAGGAGATTCCACTCCGACGAGGGTGCCTCGCGACCGCCGTAGGCATCGTAGCCGCGTGTCGTGACGGTCTGGCCTTCCTTGGTCGCAAAGCGGAAGACAAACGAAGGTCGGGTGGAGCGGTCGACGCGTTTTCCAGGTGGAGTATCGTATCCGGAGAGAATCGGGATGAATTCCAGGATCTCTGCCTCGGATGGTAGATACACCTTTGCGACGCGGTAATCCCGGACGGCTTGCCAGGCGATCGGAATGAGACCGGCGCAGCCGACGAGAAAGATCACGGCAAAGACACCGGCGAGACGGAGGGTGGCGGGACGGCGGCGGGGTCCGGACAAATCGGTGGACTCGGGACTCATATGAAAAGCTCTGCTACGTCCGAAGGTCAGGTTTCGCCAAGAAAAAGAATGGCGAAATGGTCTTCACCGTGTCGGTCCAGCCGGACCTCCGTTTCCGCCGACACTCGATTACTCCAGCATCTTCGGCAAACCGTCGAAGAACTCGACCAGTCCCGTTTCCAGGGAATACTCAGCTCCGACGACGAGGAGTCCCTCCTGGGCGATGAGGCGCTCGAGGATTTCGGAGCCGTGGCGGAGGTGGTCGACGGAGGCGCGGATGTTTGCCCGGACGGCGAAGCGCACGAGAGCGGCGCGATCCTGGGAAAGTCCGGTCTCGAGGAGGGTTTCGACGGAGGGTCGGATGCGGTTGACGATGGAGCTGAGATTGCGCGAGCGATTCGCCTGGGGGCGCTGCAATTCGTTGATGGTGGCCGAGACGGCACCGCAATTGGAATGCCCCATGACGACGACGAGACGGGCACCGGTGACTTCGGCCGCATATTCGATACTGCCGATCTGGGAGGGCGCGACGATGTTTCCGGCGACGCGGATGACAAACAGATCACCGAGACCCTGATCGAAGATGATCTCGGCGGGAGCGCGGGAGTCCGAGCAGCCGAGGATGACGGCAAAGGGGTGCTGGCCGTCGACAAGCTGGCGGCGTCGGGCGGCACCACTGAGGCCGCTTTGACTGGGAAGATCCTGGGCGAAACGGCGGTTTCCTTCACGGAGCCG
>CALDKL010000768.1 GCA_937898895.1 uncultured Verrucomicrobiae bacterium
ACGTGCGCCAACTCGATCCCGCCGAAATCGCGAAGATCGATCAATGGATTGCCGCAGGCAAACCCGAAGGCAAGGCGGAAGATGCGCCCCCCTACCCCGCCTTCACCGAGGGCTGGCAGTTGGGCGAACCGGATCTGATTCTGAAAATGCCCGAGGCCTTCCCCGTGCCAGCGGAAGGGCGCGACATCTATCGGAACTTTGTACTTCCCGTCGACCTGCCCGAGGACAAGTGGGTGAAGGCGATCGAACTCCGTCCCTCGGCGCGTTCGGTGGTCCATCACTCACTCTATTTCCTCGATGAAACCGGCACGGCGAGAAAACTCGACGGCAAAGACGGCAAGCCGGGCTTCAGCAGCATGGCCTTCCGCATGAGTTCCTCGCTTGGCGGTTTTGTCCCTGGAGTGACCGCGAAGAAGCTGCCCGGCGACCTCGCCCGTTCCCTGCCGAAGGGATCGGATCTGATTCTGTCCACCCATTTTCACCCCTCGGGCAAAGCCGAGAGCGAGCAAACAACGGTCGGGATCTATTTTGCCGATGCCGCCCCCGCAAAGAATCTGGAGGAATTGCAGCTCCCCCCCGGATTTGGACGAACCGCCGGGATCGACATACCGCCGGGAGAAAAGAACTACCGCATCGAGGACTCCTCCACCCTTCCCGTCGATGTCGAAGCCTGGTTTGTGAGTGGCCACGCACACTACCTCGCCACAACAATGCGCCTGACCGCAACGCTTCCCGATGGCCACGTGAAAACCCTGCTCGATATCCCCGACTGGGACATGGATTGGCAGGACACCTATTACTTTGCCGAGCCCATCATCCTGCCAGCGGGCACCGTGGTGAAATCGGTCATCACCTATGACAACTCATCCGACAACCCAAACAACCCGACCAATCCTCCCGTGCGGGTGAAGTGGGGCCGGGAATCCACCGACGAGATGGGCAGCATCACCCTGTCCGGCGTCGCCCTGAATCTCGAAGACGCCACACGCCTCGACCTCTCGACAAAGGCGAACCGAGCCCGCCTCTTCAGCCAGCTCGGTCGCGAACTGCGCGACACCGGTGTTCTGGAGCGGCTGCCCGCAATTATCCATTCACTCGACGCGAACGGCGACGGACTCCTCCAGGAATCCGAATTGCCGCCCCGGATGCGGGTTGCTCTCCTGATGCGGCTCGACGATGACGGGAACAAAGCTCTCGACTCCTCGGAACTCGAGACGCTGCGGGAATGGCTCACCTCTCTCAAATCGACGCGGGGAGCATGAGCATCCGACTCCTCTGCGCACCTTTCGTGTTTCTGCTCTCCCTGGAAGCGGCGGAACCCGTCGCGACCGTGGATCTCTTCGTCGCCACCGATTGCCCGATCGCCAACAGCTACGCTCCCGAGATCGAACGGCTTCATCTCGCCTACGGACCCAAAGGAATCGCCTTCCGACTCGTCTTCCCCGATCACGACCTCTCGGAGGAGGCTGTGAATCGGCACCTCGCCCAATACGGAATCACCGTGCCCTTCGTCATTGATCGGGATCATGCCCTGGTGAAGAGGGCTGCGGCGACCACGACACCCGAGGTCGTTCTCTTCGACCCGAAGGGCGCGATTCTCTATCGCGGTCGGATCGACAACCGCTACTCCGATCTCGGGGACCGCCGCAATACCGTGACCGAACCCTACCTGCGCAACGCGCTCGATGCGGTTTTGTCAGGGAAGGAGCCACCTCTGTCGGCGACGCCTCCGATCGGCTGCCTCATCGAGACAAAGATCTGACGAAACGATCTCTCCCGGGCAATGGCCGCAACACTCAAAGGCACCCCGGCTCGGAAGGCCCCCATCCAACAAAACGGGCCGCAATATCGCGGCCCGTTCGGAAAAGTTGTCTGAGAGCTGGAATGGTGAATCAGTAGCCGGGGCCGTAGTATTGCTGGGCTTGCTTCTTCTCGTTGTGCGCCCCAAGAGCGGCACCGCCGAGACCGCCAACGGCCCCACCGATGAGGGCACCCGTGCCCCGGTCCCCATCACCAGCGATCAATGCGCCGGCACCGGCACCGATGGCGGCACCTCCAACGGCTCCTTTTTGGGTGGGGGTGCATCCGACGAAAGCGAAGGATGCGGCGAAGAACAATGCGATCAGGGTATGGCTTTTCATGGCAGGGAAGTTTCGCTTTTCTTAAATAAGATTTCAAGCAGCGATTTCAGCGGATTCGCTTTTTCGGGGGAACCTTCCCCCGCCTCCGCCCGCAATCCGGGAACGGGACCGTAGGCAACAAACTTCGAATCCGAGTCCTCCTCGGGAACCACCCAATCAAAGACACTCACCCCGTGAATGGTCTTCCCCCGATAGCGGCGCCCGCTGCTGGCCCCGAACATGACGCCCTTCCCATCGGCTTTGAGAGTGCCGAGAAAAATCATGACGTGGGAGATTGGCGGATCGTGATCGGAAGTCTCGTAGGTGCCTGTCCAAAAAAGGAGATCCCCCGGCTTCAGTTTCGCAAACACCGGATCCTCCGTCGTGGTGACTCCGGGGGTGGTAACGAGATTGTCGGCAGCTTTGGCCCATTCGTAAAACTCCCATGCGGATCTCGGAAGATCCTTGAATCCCAGTTCACACAAGATGCATTGCACCGTGCCCGAGCAATCCATGCTTTTCTTTTCAGGTGAGTTTGAACCGAAGCGATAGCCCAGGTTCTTCTTCGTGAAGCCGAGAGAGACGTCGATGAGCGTTTTCACCGGTTCGCTCGCAGTTTCGTATTCAACGAGATCGGTCGGAGCGATACTGGCGACGGATGCCTCGCGTGCTGTGAGTGCGAGAGGCAAAAGCGTCGCAATCAACAGGAAGAGGGTCACGTCGCGGACCTGACAGGGTTGAGGCGAGGGGGGCACCCCGAAAGCTACCGCCATCCTGCCGCAGGCACAAGCCCACTCGGCCCCCTTCCCGTCCGTTCCCCAATGGCACCCGATGAGAGCCAACGCCATGGCCAGCCCCATGGAGCATCCCTCGCCTCGAGGCGGATCCGATCTTTTTTTTCGGGTTGGATCCGACCTCCCCATGCCTCCCGCCCTTCCGCAAACGGACGGCCCCGTCAGTCTCTCCGAGACGGATCGAGTCCGCGATCTCAGGTAAAGAATCCCGTCCGGGAATTCACTGTGCCTCACCGAATGATCGCCTCATGTTACCGGGGAAATTCCTTGTCAGGACAGAGAGTTTCCGGCACGTTGACGAGTGACGAACTCAGTGGATATCCCCTGTGACGGTCATGAAAATATCTACTATTCTCCAAAATCAATATGTCGGCACCGAAGATCAGAGACGTTTTTGCCGAATACTACGTCGCGGGTCTTTTCGCGGATGCCGGATGGGAGATTTACTCACCACATCGTGATCGGGGATTTGATCTAATCGTCGCGAAGAATGTCGGCAAGGAGATGGTCATTTTGCCCGTACAAGTAAAGGGCCTGTATCCTACTGGCACCAAGACCAACAAGGTAACTTATGGCTATACAGGCAAGCTTTCAACTTTGCATCCCTCCATGATTCTGGCTCTGCCATTCTTTTATACTGACCATTCCAAACCTTCTCCAGCATTCACCGCATTTATGCCATTTTCGGAGATCCGATCATCCTCACGAGGATACAGGTGCCATCCTGCGAAATTCCGAGATGGACAACCTTCACCTCGCCGCGATTATGTTCAGTTCTGTGATGCGGTTGGGCTCGCACGCCTTGAACAAGAATCCGGAGAACAATGATGGGTTCTGCGAAGTCATGGCGGAGCGACGGCCTCGCTGCCGGAGGGTCGGCCCCGCCCCATGACCGAACAAGGTCACTGGTTTTTGGGAAGTGTTGGATGGTTTGTCAGGTTCGGGAGGGGATGGGACTGAATGCGGATGCTTCGAATGGGTCTGAGGTGTGTTGTCGCGCTCGGTCAGGTCTGAATTCCCTGGTCCCCCCAGACCGAGTTTGGATGGTTTGATAGCGTGCGGTTGAATCTCGCGTCACAGATCCGAAACTTGCACAAACGCAATCCTCTTGACGCTTACGGATCAGTGGCGGTCAATCCGCAGCCGTTTGAACACTTGCTCGCGGTAGGGGCGATCTATTGCCGCTTACCCTGGATCGCATCGTTCGGAGTGTCGAATCGATGATCTGGCTCGACACGCTCTCGATCCGGAGCCGGACAGGTTGCATCTGGTTGGGCGGGATGGCTGGTCATCGGGATTTTGGGTGGTGGTTTCGTCAGACTCTCCCGCCGAAACGTGTGTAGAGCGAAGGCAGGAGAAAGAGGTTGAGAATCGTGCTCGTGACG
>CALDKL010000769.1 GCA_937898895.1 uncultured Verrucomicrobiae bacterium
GAAGGCGGGGATTCCGTCGGGACCGGCGAGGCTTTCCATCTGCCCGAATTGAGCGAGAACGACGGTGGCACCGACTTCCGAGAGTTGGGCATTCCAGTCGCGCTGCTGCCGCCAGCTCGCCGCATCGCTTTGCTCCCGGCTGCGCGGATCGGTCTCGCGGCGAGTCTTGTCGAGCGCTTCGACATCACCACCGTCGCGCCATTGTTCGAAGACCGTGTCCCCCTCCCAACCAAAATTGCGAACCTTCAGGGAACCCTCGGGAAAAGCGGCGACAAGACGTGTCTGGAGATGGGGATGGAAGCGGGTACGCTCGATGTTCGCCCCGCCCGCAAGGGCCACGGTGTCATCGGAAGTGACGAGGGGCACGGCATGGCCTCTCGTAACAAGGGCAAGGACAAAGAAGAGAAGGTGCAACAGAGTGTGGCGGCGCATCGGGACAAGGAGGCTGTATACTCCTGCCCGCACCCATTCACAAACGCGGAAGTGCGTGAAGGAACGGTTTAGCACAGAGAAAACCGAAATCCTGGAGCAAAGCCCCGTTCGCGCCCTCCTTCGCCTCCGACGGCACCTGGAGTCAATGCGAAGCCGTCTCGTGGAACGGATTACATCGCGAAGATCTTGTCCATCGCCAGAGTGAGCTTCTTGAGGCCGTTTGGATTGAGCCCGCCCCGCTGCTCGCTGATGGCCCAGCCGCTGTAGCCGATCTCGTCGAGTGCTTTCATGATGGCGGGCCAGTTGTTGTCGCCCTCGGTGAGGTCGCAATCGAAGCCTTTCCACAAACCCTGATCCTTCATCTTCGTGGTGCTGAATTCCTTTACATGAATGCGATTGATGCGCTTGCCGAGCACGGGGATCCAGTGTTCCGGCCAGCCGATGCGCAGCACGTTCCCGATATCGAAATGCCATCCCACGATAGGATCTCCGATCTCGTCGAGGAATCTTACCGCCTCGATCGGGCTGAGGAGGAAACTGTTCCAGACGTTCTCGACGGAGATTTTTACACCGAGTTCTTTCGCCAGTGGCACGGCCTTTTTGAATTGCTCGATGGATCGCTCCCAGGCGGCCTGATAGGGCACCTCCTCGTTCACCACTCCGGGAACGACGAGGATCGAATCGGTGCCGTAGGCCTTTGCATCCCGCAAGGTCTGCAGGACGCCTTGCAACCCTACTTCTCGCACCGCGGGGTCATTGTGGGTCAGCGTCTGCTTCCAGTGGGTGTGGCAACAGACGCTGGCGGCCTCGAGCCCGGAGCCGCCGAGGGCATCGAGCACTTCCTGCTGGTTCATGCCGCCGGAGGGTTCCACCCCTTCGTATCCCGCCTCCTTTGCGGCCTTGTACTTCTCGAGCAGCGTGCCTGTAACCCCGAGAGTTCCCCCCATGATGGCCTTGCGCAGATTGCGCTTCGGCGGAGCCGAATCAGCGGCGGGAAGACCGGAAGCGGCAAGCGCGACGGCGGAGGAAGCGGTGTGGACAAAGGCACGACGGGTGATCATGGTGAAGTCTCGATGAAGTTTTGAATCGGGCGGAAAATGATGATCGATGAAACCTGGAACCGATCCCCACCCTACCAAACTCGCCGTCACGTTCAAGCCGGGAATCGAGGCCGTGCCGAACCGCCGAACCGCCGAACCGTCAGACATCCTCCTCAATCCCTTGCGGTGCCGCCGATGTCGGAGTGCTTCGCCGGGCCCGTCTCCGCAGTTCTTTCCCGATTGTTTACTTCCACCCGTAGAAGAGAGCGGCCTTCATCTCCTCGGCTGCGAGGGGTCCGGGAGGCAATTCGATGCGCATGAGGATGAGGTAAACTCCTGTCCGGAGTGTATTTTCGAAGGCGAGACTCACGGCGGCGGCTCCCGGTTCGCCGGTGGCGGCAGCGACTTCCTTGTTTTCCGAATCGAAAATGTGGAGATGCAGTTTTGCCCCCTTGGGCAACGCGGACGGAGCCACGCCAAAGTAGAGGCGATAGAGATTGCGCTTGAAAAACTGCAACCGCACGGCGCGCCCGCTCTCGGGGGTGACGAGACCTTTCCAGTAATCCTGACGCAGAGTAAAAGCGGAATCTCCGAGTGCCTCGCTCGCGAGGGTGAGAGCCTGATGCTCCGGCGCATCCTCGGGGAAACCCTGCGCCGACGCGGTCCCCGCGAGAGTACCGGACAGGACGAGAGAGGCAAGCAGCGGGAAAAGGCGATCCAGGATCATCGGCGACGGGACAATGTCCTCTC
>CALDKL010000770.1 GCA_937898895.1 uncultured Verrucomicrobiae bacterium
AGGCTTCGCAGAGCGATTCCTTCGAAGGGAAGTGCTGGTAGAAACTCGCCTTTGCCGTGTCGGCCTTGTCGATGATCTCGTTGATGCCAACTCCCGAATAGCCCCGCTGAAAAAACAGCTCGGAGGCCGTCTCGAGGATGCGTGTTCGGGCATTTGGCTTTTTCATGAAGTGATTCAACATAAGTAGACAGACTTGTCTGTAAAGTGTTTTTTGAAGAATTCCAAAAAATGATTCCCTTCGGGCTCGGGGAGGATTGGTGAAGGGGGAGCGGGGAAGAAGGAAAGAAGAGTCGGTTTCAGTGGCGGAACCATCGCGGTCGAGCGATTCTTGGATGGCCCTGTTTGCCGTCATGTCGGATCGTCCTCCCAGAATCGTCTACCTCACCGCCGGTGCGGGTGGCATGTACTGCGGCAGTTGTCTGCGCGACAATGCCCTTGCCGCCGGACTTTCCGCTCTCGGATGGGACGTGACCCTGCTGCCTCTCTATACTCCCATTCGCGTCGAGGAGGAGGATCGCTCCATCGACCAGGTCTTTTTTGGCGGTATTAACGTCTACCTCCAGCAGAAATTACCGTTCTTCCGGCACCTTCCCGCCTTTCTGGATCGATGGCTTGACCATCCTGGGCTCATCAGGCGTGTTGCTTCGCGAGCCCTCTCCGTGCGTGCGAAGGATCTCGGTGCCCTCACGCTCTCGATGGTGCGAGGGGAGGACGGCTACCAGCGAAAGGAGGTGCGCCGACTCGTCGCGTGGCTGAGCGAGATCGCCCGACCCGATCTTATCTGTCTGAGCAATCTCCTCATCGGCGGATCGATCCCCGCATTGAAGAGGGACCTTGGAGTGCCCGTGCTCGTCACCCTGCAGGGCGATGACGTCTTTCTCGACGAACTCGAAGAGCCGTGGAAATCCAAGGTGCTGACCGAGATGCGCCGACTCGCCCGAATCGCCGATGGGTTTGTCACGTTCTCCGAGCATTACCGAAACCACATGAGGGATCTGCTGG
>CALDKL010000771.1 GCA_937898895.1 uncultured Verrucomicrobiae bacterium
CCGAAAATAAATTTTCGATTTTCATTTGAAATCCCTTCTCATGGAAGGGTTGGGTCGGGTAGCGTACCCTCTTTGGTCGTGCGGCGCAAGGCGCGGCCTACTTTCGGCGCACGAGGATCGCGACTGGGAGCGATGTCGCGTCGGCGACGTTGGTGGACCGGATGCGGATGGCGTTGAGGCCGGGTTTGAGCTTGGCCCGATGCGTCCAGATCTTCACTCCGTTCACCGTTTTGAAATTGCCTTTGCCGGACTTCGCCTCGACGCGTGTCGAATCGAAGGAGCGGCCGCGAATTCGCTGCATCTTTCGGTCCGTTTCGATTTTCCGCTTGCCGATCACGGTGACGCGTGGCTTCGGAAGCAGTGCGGGGTCGTAGATCGCGGCGAAACCTTCGCGGGCGACGCCGCCGATGGTGGTGAAAGTTCCACCGACGAAGACCGTGCCGCCGCCGATGGCGATGGCGACAGCATCGTCCTCGGCAGGAGGATTCCACGGGAGGAGATTCCCAGAAAGATCAATCGCAGCGAGCCGGGCGCGAGGCTGCCCGTTCGCAGTGGTGAAGGAGCCTCCGACGTAGAGGCGTCCTCCCGAGCGGGTCATCGTAATCACGTCGGAGTCGAAAGACGGGTTCCACGGCAGGAGGTTCCCGGCGGTGTCGATCGCGGCGAAACGGCTGCGCGCGGTGCCGTTCACGGAGGTGAAATCGCCGCCGGTGAAGATCGTGTCGCCGACGGGCAGGAGGACGCTGACGTAGGAGTCGTCGACCGAGGGACTCCATGGCAAGAGCGACCCATTGGTCGCGACAGAGGCCAGGCGAGTCCGGTTTTGTCCTACAACGGTGGTGAAGGATCCCCCGAGGTAGACCGAGGTGCCGGAAATCGCAAAATCCCAAGTCGATCCGCCCAGCGGACTCGGATTCCAAGGGAGCGGAGCGCCGCTTGCCTTCTGCACGCTGGCGAGGTAGGATCTGGAGATTCCGCCGACGGTGTTGAAGTCGCCCCGGAGATACACCGCCAAGTCGGAGACACGGATACCGTAGACGATATTGTTCGGATCGGGATTCCAAGGCAGGACGTTCCCTCCGAGATCGACGGCGGCGGCGTAATCGCGGGGCTGCGAGGCGATCTCGGTGAAACTTCCGCCGATGTAGACCGTGTCGCCGTCGATGGCGATGGAGTGGACGGGCGCGTTGCAGCCGGGGTTCCACGACAGCAATTCGCCGGTGACGGTGCTGTAGGCGGTAAGGAATTGGCGAGGCTGCCCGGCCGCCTCGGAGAAGCTGCCTCCGATGTAAACGCGCGCGTTCGCCTCGTCGAGGGCGACAGTGTGGACGGAGTCGTCCACGCCGAGGAATTCGGTTCGGACTTTGTAGACCGGATCTGCGGCCGGGAGGGAGGCGGAGAGCAGCGAGGCGGCGACGAAGAGGAGGTGACTTTCCATGGCGCATCCCCCGCGGGGCCTAAGAGGGCAAAAAATGGTGGAATGGGTTTGGGGCGGGGGGGCCCCGCCGCATCCGGCTAGCCCGAAAAGACTATTCGCGGATTGCCCTTCGACGAGGATGATGTGGCATTGTTTCGGGCTTCTTCCCGGAGACCATGTCGAAATCCCCCGCTATTGCCATTCTCCGGACGGTCCACGGCGTGATCGGACTCTGGGTGTTGTCGTCGGTGGCCGCGAACGGTCAAGGCGTTGCGCTCGTGCCCTTGGCCGAGGTCCCCAACCGCGTCGCGGCGGGGGAGCAGCCGCGAGTCCGAGGTGTGATGACCGCCGACATCGTGCGGGGATATCTCTTCATCGAAGATGCGAGCGGGGCGATCTGCCTGAGGCTCGGGGATAGCAAGTCCTTCGTCGCGGGCGACCTCGTCGAGGCGACGGTGAAGGCATACGACGCCCGTGATTTCTGGTATCTGGCGGATACGGCGGTGCTCGTGGAAAAGGCGGAGCCTCCTGAGCCCGAAGTCGTCGCGGGAAACGCGCTGACGGTGGAGTGGCATAACGGGCGATCGGTCTCGATGTCGGGGCACGTCCTTTCGAACAGCCGCACGACGCGGAGCCACCTCGTGGATGGGGCCTTTGTCCCTGTGACCTACGACGTCATCACCGTCGACTGCGGCGGGATACCGGTGCGCCTGTGTTTCGACCTCGGGACGGATCTGCGCGAACGCTGCCTCGAGGGCAGCCTCGTGAGGTTCTCCGGCTCGGCCCGCGTCCACGACATTCGCGACTGGCCGGTCTCCCCCTACGCGGCGGTGTGGATCGACGATCCGGGCACGGTCGAGATCCTCGCCTTGCCAGCCCTTTTTGAGCGCCGCGAGGTGAGGAAAGTCGCCCGCATCGGGGCGCAGGCGCTCCTCGCGGCGGGATTGCTCGCCCTGCTCGCGTTTCTTCTGCACCGCCGGCGCCTCCGACAGCTCCAGGATCGCTACGATGAAATGGAGGGGCGCGTCGCGGAACGGACCGAGGAGTTGCGCGAGGCCCTGGAGCGCGAGCGCAAGCTCGGCCTCGTGAAGAGCGATTTCGTGTCGCTCGTCTCCCACGAGTTTCGCACCCCGCTCGGGGTCATCATGTCGGCGACGGACGTGCTGCGGCGCTATTTCGACCGACTCGATCCGGAGAAGCGCCAGCGCCACCTCGAGATGGTCTGCAACGCCACGGGGAACCTCGCCGCGATGGTCGATGAGGTGCTCCTGCTAGGGCAGATGGACGACGGGCGGGTGACGCTGGCGGTCGAGGCTCTCGACCTGGAGCGGCTTTGCCGGGTGATCGGCGACGAACTGAACTCCGCAACCCGAGGCATCGCGCCGATCCATTTCGAGGCGGCGACTCCGCTGGAGGGTGCCTGCGGCGACGAATCACTGCTGCGGCACATGCTCAGCAATCTGCTCTCGAACGCGTGCAAGTATTCTCACGAGGGCGAACCGGTCCGCTTCGAGGTGGCGAGGGAGGGCGGCATAGCGAAATTCGTCATCGCGGATCGCGGCATCGGCATCCCGGAGGAGGACCGAGCGCGGCTCTTCAACACCTTCACGCGAGGCAGCAATGTCGGTGAGATGCCCGGCACCGGCCTCGGATTGGTGATCGTGAAACGCTGCGTGGATTTGCATGGCGGCACGTTGACGCTCGACAGCAGGACTGATGTCGGAACAACGGCGACGGTGCTGCTGCCGCTCTTTGCGCCTATCGAAACATGAAGACAGTCCTCGTCATCGAAGACCAGCCCGACATGCGGGAAAACCTCGCAACGATCCTCGCGATGGAGGGCTACGTCGCGCTCGAGGCACCCGACGGTCGTCGGGGACTCGAGATGGCGATGGAGGAAAAGCCCGACCTCATCCTCTGCGATGTGATGATGCCGGGCCTCGACGGACACGGGGTGCTGGAGGCCCTGCGCCGCATTCCCTCGGTCTCGGGGACTCCCTTCATCTTCCTGACCGCTCGCGGGGAGAAGCAGGATTTGCGCCTCGGCATGAACCTCGGCGCCGACGACTATCTGACGAAGCCTGTCTCGGCAGAGGATCTGCTCGCCGCGATCCGCGCCCGGCTTGAGCGCGAGGGCAAACGGGCGGGAGGGTTTTCGCCCGACTTCCGTTCGGCCGCGCCCCTGCAGTCGCTCGGCCTGACTCCTCGCGAGGCCGAGGTGCTCCTCTGGGTCGCCCAGGGAAAGTCGAATCCCGAGATCGCGACGATTCTGGGCTCTGCTGAAAACACGATCCGAGTGCATCTGAGCCACGTCTTCGAGAAGCTCGGAGCAGACAACCGTCACGCGGCGGGATTGATCGCATTGGAGCGGCTGTCGGGTGGGTAGGAAAGGCGCACGAACTGAATCCGGCCTGCAAAAAGTTTCAATTCTTCTTTGCCGACCGTTCTTCGTGGTGTAGGCAAACGACATCAAACGAGAGGGTAGAACGTTGAATTGGTGTGCCTGCCGGAGGACTAAGTGTTCTGAAATATCGAGGGGCGGCACCGGGTAGATCACCAAAGTTTTGGCTCCGCTGGATCACGTGGTGGAGGGCGCCTTCGTATTCGATGCGGTTGGGGGCATGGGAGACTGAAGCCGCATCGCGCGGCCTCGTCAAATTCGGAATTCGTTCCCTGACCCCGATACCCTGACCCCGATACCCTGACCCCGATACCCTGACCCCGATACCCTGACCCCGAT
>CALDKL010000772.1 GCA_937898895.1 uncultured Verrucomicrobiae bacterium
TAGCCGCGCTCTCGAATTAATAGAAGTCTATGATGAAAACATGTTGGAGACAATAAATAATTCCGCATTGGTGTTATGATCGTGCTGTTTGCCATGTGGACGAAAATCGTTCGCGCAGTGCTCCAAACCCCGGTGCCAAATTTTGTCGAGGCGCGGTGACGTTCCAGAACTGTGGGTGGAGTCGCCGGAGAAATCCGCGATGAAATGTTCGCGACTAGGCTTTCGCCACCGCTCCAAACCTCGCATAGAGTCGAGGAAATGCCTTGGGCCATCCGTCGTCGAACTCCACCAGATCCTCGTCGCCGGTGGGATTCATGTGGGGATATTCCAAGACGGGGAATTCCAACCCTGTCTTCGCCTCGTAGATCTCCAAAGCCGTGTCGGTTCCATCCTGTCCCTCGATTTGGTCTTCGACTTTCAGCCACTCGGCGATGGTGTCCGGATTGCCCAGAGCATCCTCGTAGGCCTTCCTGCCCCGCGAGACCAACCCGAAGCATGAGGCGTCGAAAAGCTCCTCGGAGCAGGTGCCCCCGTGGATGAGTTTAAAAGCGCCGAAAAGCGCCCAGTCGTAGGCCCTGGCCGCCGCCAATTGAAAGGCCCGACCGAACTCCACGATATTTTCCGGTTCCAAGCTGGAGAGACGGCGCTTCAAGTCGCCGTTCCGATCTGCGGGATCCAATCCCTCCATCAATTGCCAAAATTCGTTTTCGTCCATGGCCGGAATAGTAGTAGGGCGATTGGGTTTCGCCAATCCCGATGTCAAGGGTCACCGAAGTTGTAAGCTGCTTCCTTCACAAAATATCCCTTTCCCCGGGACTCATCCTGTCCAGGCAAGGTCAATGCTTTGAAAATCAGTCCTGGTCTCCCCAATCGTCGGGGTCGGTAACCATCCCATCCAGCGGACTCGGCGCGTCACCCGGTGGCTGGAAGCGAATCCCGAGGACGTCAGGATCACGATTGAGGAGGGTGGCCTTGGTGCCAATCGCCACGGGACTGGTGCGAACCCAGGTCGTGCAGCCATTTACGAAGGTCACCACGAAAGACGGACGCCTTTTGCTTCCCGCTGGTTCCGGGTGGATCGTGATGCTCTTGACCTTGCGCCGGATTTCCTCCCGAAGCCGCAGGCGCACATCCCGATCCTCGTGTTCTCCATTTTCGGCCACCAGTTGCCGGATTTTGTGCTGGTCCTCGCGAAGGCTTTGTTCGTCGCGATCCAATTTGCGAATCGCCTTGCTCACCTCCACAAGCCGAGCCCCAAGGGCTTTCTGTTCGGTTTCCGTCTCGGTGATTTTCTTAATCAGGAAAGTGGGCTTTTCCTCGGAACTGGCGATGGCTTCCGCGAACTTTTCCAGTCGCTGCTCCATTTCCTCCAGTCTGCCCTGAAGAATGATCGCCTCACGCTGTTTTTCAAGTAGGAGTGTGTTCTGCTCCTGTTGGGCCACCTGCTTCCAGTCCAGCTCCGTGATGAACTTCAAAAAGGCTGCTTCGAAATGGGGGTAGGACCACCCCACGACCTTTGCCTTGGGATTGAGCCTCTTGGCATCGCTCATGAGAGTGCGCCACGGTTTGCCCCGCCTCTTGTCGGTTACGCACACATAGCGGACCGGATCGCCGGTTTTGCCATCGAAGATCAGGTTGGTGAACAGGTTGTTTATCCGGTGGGAAGTGCCATATCGGCCGCGGGGCTGGTATCGTCCCAGCAGAGCGTAATACGAGGCCTCGTCAACGACCGCAGGAAAATAATCCACAATCACTTCACCTGCCGGGATCTTTTTCCCGTTTTTGTCGTGGGTGTGGGATTGGTATCGCCCTATGACGGCGGGGTTGCTGAGAATCTTGGCGATGTAGGAATGATGCCAGCCAGCTTTGAGGCGCTTGCCTTTGGTCCAGGCGGGTTCGTTCCGGGCATTGAGACGTTTGGCCAGGGCACTTCTCCCCACACCTTGCATAGTCAGGTCAAAGATTTCTCGCACGATCTTGGCTCTCTCGGGAATCAGTTCGTAGCTCTTGCGGTCTTCACTGAGTTTCAGCCACCGGGGGCAGACGCTGGTCAGTTTCTCGTCCGCGATATTCCGGCGCTTTTCGGCCCAGGCTGCCGCCAGTCGTTCGGCTTTTCTCTGACTTTCCTCATGTGCCCGCGACATGATGGCGATGCTGATGATCATCTCCGTCATGTCCTTGCTGGCGGATTCCTCCGAATAACACCGTTCGTCGGCAAGGGTCACAATCTGGATGCCGTGTTCCAGCAGGGTCAGGAACAGGCGCAGCGCCTTGGGCACTGCCGCCCGGCTCAGCCGGTCAAGGGATTCGACAAGCAGGAAACTTCCGGCCTCGACCTTCCCGCCTTCAACCGCCCTCAAAAAAGCCCCCAGGGCTCCTTCGGACAGATGCTTCCCGGTATAGGCTGATTTCCCAAGGTCGGTGATTCGCAGCGAATCGTCGATTTCGAGATTGTGTTTGGCGGCGTATTTTTCGCTGATTTCCAGTTGCCGCCTCAGGCTGTCTCCTTCGGCTTG
>CALDKL010000773.1 GCA_937898895.1 uncultured Verrucomicrobiae bacterium
CAGGGAGTCGATAGTTTTTTCGACAGCCGTCCCGTGTGCCCGATTCCGAACGACACCGGGGGCGACGGGGAGCATCCCAGCAATGAAGCGGGGCGGATCTGGGGGAGTGCGGCGGCCACCTGGGTCGCCGAGTCGGTGGAACGATGGCGCAGCAGCGGGACGCTGCGACCGCCCGGAGGCGATGCCTCCACTCCGGTGACACGCCTTCTCACGAGTCGCCTCGCCGACCCGGCACAAACGCCGACCCAGGTCCTCGAGCTAGAACTCGAACTGGTGGCCAAATCCAATCCCGGAGATATTCGCACCCTCTCCTACACCGATGCGTTTTCCGTGTTCCAATACCGACTCCGGAATGCGAGCGCCTTTCAGCCCAGGTTGTCCCAATGCGGAGTGACGATTGATCCCGCGACGGATGAGGCCCTCCTCTACGTTCTTCATTGGGCGGTGCACAACCAAGGATCGGGCCCCCGCCTGACTTCGGTCTCCGCCCGCCCGGTCGGCCAGGTTGTATCCATGAGAATCAGTCCGCTCAGTGGGCATCCCCTCGGCGAACCGCTCGCGACGATGCCGCAGTTCAACGACTTCAATGATTTTCTCGCTCCGATTTTCCTCGCCTCGAATTTTCTCGACGAGCGATCCTTCTGATTGGCGCGCGTGATCTGACCGAGTTCGGAGAGGTTTCGGAGAGGGGCTCGCGCAACGAGCGGACTCCGAAGCAAAAGGAAGGAGTCTCTTGGTCATTCCAAAAGTTCCGCAGTTCGCCGTCGCCGGGCGAGGGTGGGAAGGGAGGATAGAAAGACCTTTCGCTCAGGCCACTTCGTCGCGGGTGCGCTCTCCGTTCACGAGCCGGAGAATGCCACGCGGATTGGAGTTTTGCAATTCCATGGGCAGATGTCCGTCGGGCCAGTCCTGGTAGCAGACGGGACGCACAAAGCGATGCATCGCCCGCGTTCCGATACTCGTGAAATGACTGTGGGTGGTCGCCGGATAGGGGCCGCCGTGGTGGATGCTGTGGCAGATCTCGAGTCCGACGGGATACCCGTTGAACAGCAGCCTTCCCACCTTGCGCCGGAGCACTGCGATCAGGTCGCGATGGGCCTCGAGATCCTCGAGTGTTCCGTGGATCGTGGCACTGAGGGAGCCATCCAGTTTTTCCGCCACCGCGACGAAATCCGCCGGATCCGTGCAGGACACGAGGGTGGAGACGGGGCCGAAGAGTTCTTCGAAGAGGGTGGGATCGGCGAGCAGACCCTCTTGCGTCGTCGCGAAGAGGTAGGCGGCGGCTTCCCCGCGGGCGGGGTCGGCGGCGGTGGCGGATTGGCCGACCAACTCGAGTGCGCCGTTCTGCACTCGTTCGGCGATGCCGGCGGAGTAGGCCCCGTGGATGCCCGCGTGCAACATCGTCGCCGGGGCATGGGCGGCGACCTGTTCGCGCGCCGATTCGCGGAAGCGCGACCATTCCTCCGACGCCAGGCCGAGGACGAGCCCGGGATTGGTGCAGAATTGACCGACCCCGGCGGTGAGCTCGGCCACGAAACCTCGGGCGATGCCCTCGGAGCGGGTCTTCAGTGCTCCGGGGAGGAGAAAGACGGGATTGATGCTCCCCATTTCGGCATAGAAGGGAATCGGGTGGGGCCGACGATGGGCCACTTCAAAGAGTGCGCGTCCTCCCGCGAGAGAACCGGTGAAGGCGGCGGCGGCAATGCCAGGATGCCGGACCAGGGCGGTCCCCGTGGCGGTGGTGCGGCCCTGGATCATCGAAAAGGCTCCTTCCGGCATGCGCGTGCGCACCGCTGCCCGCCGGATCGCCTGGGCCGCGATCTCGCAGGTGCCGGGATGGGCGGGGTGGGCCTTTACGATGACAGGACAACCGGCCGCAAAGGCCGAGATCGTGTCCGTTCCGAGGACCGAGATGGCGATGGGAAAATTGCTTGCCCCAAAGATGGCGACGGGGCCCACCGGTTCGAGCAGCGAACGCACATCGGGTTTCGGAAGCGGTTTGCGTTCGGGATTGCCCGTGTCGATGCGGGCATCGACCTCCTCACG
>CALDKL010000774.1 GCA_937898895.1 uncultured Verrucomicrobiae bacterium
TGGCCGCGATGCTCCACACCGCCTGCACCATTCCCGAAATGCGCTTCGCCGGCGATGCCATCTACAACTACCTGACCGACGACATCATCGCGGGCGGCAGGATGCGCTACGAGGGCGGCTGCATCCGCGTGCCGACCGGCCCGGGCCTCGGCGTCGCGCTCGACGAGGAGAAGATGGCAAAATACGAGCGCTACTACGCCGAGAAGGGCGACTACTACGCGCGTTTCCACCAGGATCCCCGGCGTCCGGAATGGTTCCCGATTGTCGGGGGAATGTGAGGCGACGGAGGAAAGAATGCTCCCCTTTACCCTATGAATAACCAGCCCCCTTTTGATCTCACGGATCGCGTCGCCATCGTCACCGGCGGTGCGCGCGGCATTGGCCGTGCCATCGCGGAGGGACTGGCGCGAGCCGGGGCCAGGATCGTCCTTGCCGACGTCTCCTGGGACGGTGTCGATCCGGGCGGCGCTGTTGCCGTCGACGCCGATGTGGCCGACCTCTCGCAGCACGGACGCATCGTCGGGGCCGCGCTCGAGACCTTCGGTCGCATCGACATCCTCGTGAACAACGCCGGCATCGGCCCCCGGACGATGTTTCTCGACGCCACCGAAGATGCGTGGGACCGCACCTTCGGCGTCAACCTCAAAGCCGCCTACTTCCTGTCCCAGGTCGCCGCGAGGCACATGCTGGAGCGGCGATCGGGCAAGATCATCAACCTCTCCAGCGTCCACGACAGCCAGCCGATGACGCGCAACTCGATCTACTGCATCACCAAAGCCGGTGTCGCCATGCTGACCAAGTCGCTCGCACTGGAGCTGGCGGAGCACAACATCCAGGTGAACGCCATCTCCCCCGGCGCGATTCGCACGGACATCAATCGCGAGGTGCTGGCCGATCCCGATTACCACGCCAAGGTGCTCACGAAGATCCCCGCCCGCCGCATCGGCGAACCGGAGGAACTGGCCGGCGCCGCCCTGCTGCTGGCCTCCTCCGCGTCGGACTACATCACCGGAACCACGCTCTGCGTGGATGGCGGCATGTTGTTGCAGTGACAATCATCCAACAAGACTCCCATGGCCTTCGACATCAAACAGCGCGGAAAACTCACCTACTACTACCGGGCCGACCGGCCCGTTTTTTCCTTCCTCGTCACCGAGGCGCTGCCGGACGGCGATCTCAGAGTCTATCTCTCCGGACTCACCGGCGGCGAGTCGGCCACGCGCCATCTCGGGCTCTCCGACACCGCCACGATGGATCCCGACACGGAAATCCCGCGCGTGTTTCAGACCTGGGAACAATGGCTGAAGGAGGCGGGGGTGTGCGACTCGATCGCCGAGCTGGACTTCATCGAGATGCACGCCTTCGGCTGCCAACCGAAGACGCCCAGCCCGCTGAGCGATCCCGCCGGTTACGCCGCCGAACTCGAACGGCTCCGCGCCGCCTACGGTCGCGCCTACGCCGCCTATTTTCGCGAGCACCTGCCCGAGCACGGCCTGCCCGCCCGCTTCACCGTCCATGTCGTGGATGTGCCTGACAAAGCAGCATCCTACGAATTCTACACCACCGCATTGCTACAGCGGTCCGCACAACCATGAACCCTGACAAGACAATGAACCCTCTTGATCCATCCACCTTACCCTCTTGTCGCTCGCGACGCGACTTCCTGGCCGCCACATCCCTGACACTGGCGGCCTCCGCCTTCGGGCGGGTCGCGTGCGCCGCCGGGAGCGACGTGCCGCCGCGCTCGCTCCATCCGTATCCGAACAAGGTCGCCTGGGGCGCGGGGACGCTGCATCTCGGCAAGCGCGTGCCGCTCGCGGTGGGGCGCGAGGCCGATGCGGAAACCATCGCGATGATGCAGGATCTCTGGCAGCGGTTCACCTTCGGCGCGGCGGAGCTGGTGGTGACGCCGGACGCGGCGTTGAAGGCGGGCGAGTTCGTGCTGGGCGGCGGCAAACCACCGCAGTGCGAGGCAAACGCCACGCATGCGCTGAAGGCGGACGCCGAAGGCATCGCGGCGAGCGCGGCGGATGCCACGGCCATGCGCCACGCCTGGTTCACGCTGCTGCAATTGCTCGATGCCGACGACGCGGAGGACGGCGGCCTATCCTTCGCCGCGCCGCATGTCGAAATCCAGGACTGGCCGGTGATGAAGTTCCGCGGCCTGCATCTCTGCATTTTCCACGAGACACCGCCGTATATGATCGAACGGGCGATCCGGCTCGCGGCGTTCTTCAAGTTCACCCACGTCGTGCTGGAATTCTGGGGCATGCTGAAGCTCGACGCGCTGAAGGAACTGGCCTGGCCGGAGGGATGGACGAAGGCGGAGGCCGGTCGGCTCGTCACCATCGCCCGCAGCATGGGACTGGAGGTCATCCCGATGTTCAATGCCTGGGGTCACGCCACCTCCAGCCGCATCCGCCACGGGCGGCATGTCGTGCTCGATCAGAATCCCCGGCTCGCGCCACTCTTCGAGCCGGACGGCTGGACCTGGTGCCTGACCAATCCGCGCGCCCAGGAGCTGATCCGCCGCGTGTGCGACGAGCTGATGGAGTTCGCCGGGCCGGGACAGTATTTTCACATCGGCTGCGACGAGGCCTATTCGCACGCGACCTGCGACCGCTGCCGCGAGACCGACCGCGTGCAGTTGTTCGCCGATCACGTCAACAAGCTCGCCGCGCACCTCGAAAAACGCGGGCGGCGCACGCTGATGTGGGGCGATGCACTTCTCGAACGCGCGAAATGGCCCGCCGGATTTGCCGCCAACGGCACGCCCACGCTGCCCACCCACGAGGCGATCGACCGCATCTCGCACAAGATCATCCTCAACGACTGGCATTACGACGTGAAGGGCGAGATCCCGACGCTGGCGCATTTCCGCGAGCACGGCTTCGAGACCATCGCCTGCCCGTGGAACTCCGGAGCCAACATCCGCGCACTGTCCAAGGCGGCTTTGGCGAATGACAGCCTCGGCGTGCTCATGACGACGTGGCATCACCTCGCGCGGAGCATCCCGACGCTGCACATCACGGCGGCCTGCATGTGGTCGAAGGATCAGGCCGCGCTGGGTCTGCGCCAGGCCGAGGGCTCGCTGGCCAATGCGGCGACGGCGACGCTCCTGCGCAAACTCGCGCCGGCGGAGGGACACTTCGAACGCGCGGGCTGGAACCCCTTCGAGCTGCCGGCGGAGACGGATTGATCCCGCGCCGCGCCCTCTCATGAATCCGAACCGTCCACGCTACAAATGGGAGCTGCTGGGCATCCTCTGGGTGGCCTACTTCCTCAATCAGGGCGACCGCCAGATCTACAACGCGGTGCTGTCGCTGATCAAGGCGGACCTCGGCCTCAGCGACGTGCAACTCGGCCTGGTCGTGACGGTCTTCACCGTGCTCTACGGCGTCTTCGTGCCGGTGGCCGGATGTCTCGGCGATTTCGTCTCGAAAAAATGGATCGTCTGCCTGAGCCTGCTCACCTTCAGCGTGGGCACGCTCTGCACCGGATTCAGCACCGGTCTGCTTCTGCTGATTCTCTTCCGCAGCGCCGCGACGGGCATCGGCGAGGCGTTTTATTATCCGGCGGCCAACTCGCTGATCGGGCAATATCACCACGCCACCCGCGCCCAGGCGATGGCGATCCACCAAAGTTCGCTCTACGTCGGCATCGTCGCGAGCAGTTGGATCGCCGGCTGGATCGGCGAGCTGCATGGCTGGCGCACGGCCTTCTACACCTTCGGCTCGTTCGGCCTGCTCATGGCCGGAGTGGTGGCACTGCGGCTGAGAAACGAACATCGCGATTTTGCCGCGACTGCGACGGCGACTGCGGCGACTGCACCGACGCCTGACACAGCCACACTGCGCGAGGTGCTGCGCGGCGTCCTGCGCACGCCGACGCTGTATTACCTGAGCCTCGCCTTTGCCGGGATGGTCTTCGTCGGCGTCGGATTCCACACCTGGATGCCGATGTTCCTCCAGGAGAAGTTCCATCTCTCGGTGAAGAGCGCGGCGCTGAACTCGATGCTCTGGCATTACCTCTTCGCCTTCATCGGCGTGATGGTCGGCGGGCGCGTATCCGACGGGCTCGCGGCGCGGCGGCGCACGATTCGCATGGAGGTGGAATTTCTCGGCCTGCTCCTCGGGGCGCCGTTCATCTGGCTGATGGGCACGTCGGGAAGTCTCACACTGGTCTATGCGGCACTGGCGGGCTTCGGCTTCTTCCGCGGGCTTTACGATTCGAACCTCTTCGCGGCGCTCTTCGATGTGATCGCGCCGAAGCATCGCTCCTCGGCCACGGGCCTGATGCTCTCGTGCGCCTTCACCGTGGGCGCGACCTCGCCGGTGCTGCTGGGCTATGTGAAACAGCGCATCAGTCTCGATCTAGGCCTTTCCTCGCTGGCCTTCGTCTATCTGCTCGGCGCGGTGCTGATCTTCCTCGCGATGAAAACCTGCTTCACCAGAGACTTCCGTGAGGAGATACCAGGCACATGAAAACCATTCCCTATGTCGCGTTCCTCCTCCTCGCCGCCGCCGCTTCCTCGGGATTCGCCGAAGAGACGACGGGAGGCTTCCGTCACTTCATCACCCGGCAGGGCAACCAGCTTCTCGATGGCGGCAAGGAGTTTCGTTTTGTCGGCGCGAACATGCCGGGCCTGGTGCTGCCGTATGACTACACCCTCGCGCTGCCGGAGCGGATGCGCCTGCCCACGCCGTGGGAGCAGGAGGACGCGCTCAAAACCATCGCCCAGATGAACGGCCGCGTCGTGCGCACCTGGAACCTGCCCATGCGCAAGGCGGAGGAGGAGGCCCGGCCGTGGCATTTCGTGCTCGGGCCGGGGCAGTTCAATGAAGAGGCATTTCGGACAATGGACCATCTCCTCGCCCTGGCCAACAAACACGGCGTGCGTCTCATCCTCAGCCTCACGGCGGAGTATGGCGACTACCTCGGCGGCATCGGCACCTATGCGTCGTATCGCGGCAAGAAACGCTCCGAGTTCTACACCGATCCGCAGCTCAGGGAGGACTACAAGGCGACCGTCCGCCACGTCCTCACGCGCGTGAACACCGTCACGGGCCTGCCCTATCGCGACGACAAGGCGGTGCTCGCCTGGCAGTTCGGCAACGAGATGCACAGCGCCCCCGACGCCTGGCTCTCGGAGATGGCGGCCTTCTTCAAGAGCCTCGCCCCGAATCAACTCGTCGCCGAGACGCGGCATCAGCCCGGCGATCCGCTGCTGGTCGATCCGAACATCGACCTGCTCACGCGGCATCTTTACAGCAACTACCGCAGCGTCGAGAGCGGCTGGCCCGACGCGATCCGCGCGGAGATGAAAAAGCTCGCGGAGGCGCGGCCGCTGTTCATCGGCGAGTTCGGCCCCTACATCGACGGGAAGATGTTCACTCACGCGAACGTCGTCGGCGAGACGCGGCGGTTTCTCGACTACGTGCAGAGCGAGCCGGGCATCTGCGGCGCATTGCTCTGGAGCCTGTATTTTCACCACGAGGAGGGAGGCTTTTACTGGCACCAGATCATGACCTATCCCGCCGTCTGGTCGTATCACTGGCCCGGCTTTCCCAGCGCCGAGGCGCAGCGCGAAATCGGTCTCATGACCGCGATGCGCGAGGCGGCCTTCCGCATCGCGGGCAGTCCTCTGACGCCCGTGGCCGTGCCCGACGCGCCGGAACTGCTGCCCGTCGGGACGGTGCCCTTGCTGTCGTGGCGCGGTTCCGCAGGCGCGAACGGTTACGACATCGAACGCGCCCCTGCCGCCGACGGTCCGTGGAAACGCATCGCCGCCAACGCCAGCGATGCCGATGTGGCCTATCGTCCGCTCTTCAGCGACACGGCCGCCCGCGCCGGAGAGACCTGGTTCTACCGCGTCACGGCCCGCAACGACTCCGGGTCGTCGTTGCCCTCGAAGGTCGTCGGCCCGGTGAAGGTCGAGCGAGTCTGTTTCGTGGACGAGTTGCAGGACTTCTCCCGCGTCGCGGCAAAATCCGACGGGCTTGTCCTGAACAACGACTACAACGCGCTCTACGCGGAGTTCCTCTTCCGCGCCAGGGGCGACATCGGTGCCTGGCTCAATTATGAGGTGTGTGCGCCGATCGAACGGGTAAAAGTGACCGCCTTCTTTGGCGAGGAATCCGACGATCTGACCCTGCAAATTTCTGCCGACGGCAAATCCTTCACCGCGCTCGCACCAAAGCGCACCGAGCGGCGACTGCCTGCGCCGCCACGAGGCGGAGCCGGCGGACAGCGCCGCACACTCGTGGAATACGAGTGCCCCGCCCCACCCGGCCAGCGCCACCTGAAAATCCTCTGGAACGGCCCCGCCGAGCTGGACCGCGTCGAAATTTTCCATCCCTGAACACGCCAACCATGAAAAACGAAAACCTCCTCCAAAAAGAAGCCGCCATGATGAAGCTGGAGAACCTCATTCGCGAACGCGAAGGAGTCTCCACCCGTGAGTTTCCCGTTCCCGTCAAGGAACTGCTCGCACGCTATGAGCAGCTCTACACCGGCGCGATCAGCGACGTGCTGCGCGAGTTCTGCCTGCTCGACCAGGCCCTGCCGGGCCACCTGCGCCCGCTGCGCGACAGCGATGTCGTGGCCGGCATCGCCTTCACCGTGAAAAGCGCGCCGAACGTGAAGATCACCGGCGAGATGACCTTCCGCACGCAGATGCTCGACGAGATGGGCGCGGACACCTTCGTGGTCTGGGACACTTCCAACGACGAGAAAGCCACCCTCTGGGGCGGCGTGATGACCGCGACCGCTTACGGCAAGGGGGTGAAGGCCGCGTGCATCGACGGCGGCATCCGCGACACCCGGCAAATCCTCGAGAAGCCCTTCCCGGTGTATTACAAACACCGCATTCCGAATGGCTCGCTCGGTCGCTGCCTCATCACACACTATCAGATCCCCATCAAGATCGGCGACGTCGTCATCAAGCCCGGAGACGTGATTTTCGCCGACCTCGACGGCGTGGTCTGTGTGCCGCGCGACATCGCCTACGAGGTGCTCGTGCGCGCCGAGGAGATCCTCGCCAACGAGAAGCAGATCTTCGGATGGGTCGCCGAAGGCCAGAGCATCCACGAGATCACCGAGAAAGGCGGGTATTTCTGATCCCCGGTGCGAGGTGCCCCAAAAATCGTGAATGGCCAACCACAGAAAACACCGAAGACACGGAATCAGAGAGAAGAGAGAGATTGGGTGTGTTCACTCATTGAGTGATTTTCAATTTCGCTGCATTTCCTTGATTTGTCGGTGTATTCGGTGTGTTCCGTGGTTCCCCAACTTCGGATTCAGGAT
>CALDKL010000775.1 GCA_937898895.1 uncultured Verrucomicrobiae bacterium
AGATCCGATCCTGGCGGGCCTGGGCCTGTTGGGCAATCGCCTGCTCCGTCAATCCGGACGATCCCGCCGATGATCGACAGATCGCGGAAGAAGGAATCATTGAGCCTGACAGAGACACAATCCGAGAACACCTCGCGACATTCGGCTGGCAGGATGAAGCCGATTTTTGGATGGGAGTCCTGACAGGGGACTGATCCAAGGCCGATCTCCCGATCCCACGCCCATCCCCCTGCTCCGTCCGAAGCTTGGGAATGCGGCTGCCTCGTTGGATACTGGTTGTGTCGCAAACGTTGGCAACCACACCCTCAAGCGCCGACCGATGGCCTTTGCCTTCCCAATCCGAACAATATGCGAAAATCGACTCAGATGGCCAAAGCGGTTTCCTCCTCGTCCCGGAAAAAATCGTCGTCACCGTCTTCACCACCCTTACGGAGAGGGCGAGGCCCCGGGTCTTCCTTCTTCTGGAGGGCTCGACGGAGCTTCTTCAGAGCGATGTTCTGCAACTGGCGAATCCGCTCGCGGGTAACACCGAATTCTTGGCCCACTTCCTCGAGAGTCTTGGGTTTCTGTCCGGCAAGGCCGAACCGTGCGTCGATGATCTTGCGCTCACGTTCGTCGAGAACCTCGAGGAGGTCGTCGAGCTGCATGTGCATGTTCTTGTGACTGAGCAGCTCGAGAGGCGTCTGCGCCTTTTCGTCACCGATGATTTCGCCGAACTCCGTCGTGTCGTCGTCGCTGATGGGGGCATCGAGCGAGGCGGGACGAAGGGCGGCGGATTTCAGATGCGAAAGTTTGGCACGATCTATCCCGATTTCCTCCGCGAGTTCCTCGTCGGTAGGTTCGCGACCGAGTTCCTCGCTGAGAACCATGGCGACACGGCGCATCTTCGAGATCTTGTCTACCATGTGGACAGGCAAGCGGATCGTCTTGCTCTGATTGGCCAGAGCGCGCTTGATGGATTGCTTGATCCACCAAGCCGCGTAGGTTGAGAGCTTGCCTCCCTTGTTCGGGTCGAAACGCTCCACCGCCTTCATCAGGCCGATGTTGCCTTCCGAGATCAGGTCGAGGAGAGGCAGTCCGTAGTTCGCATAGTCCTGCGCGATCTTGACGACGAGGCGGAGGTTCGCCTTGATCATGTGGGCACGCGCCTCCTTGTCGCCCTTTTTGATGCGATCTGCGAGTTCGACTTCCTCTTCACGCGTGAGCAAGGGCGTCTTCCCGATCTCCCGGAGGTAGATCTTGATGCCGCCGTCCATTTCCAGATTGGCCATGGTATAATAAATTCGGGTGGGTTGGGTAGGTGCCGCTGTGAGGAGGGGGGCGAAATCAATCCGAATAGACGTCCGTGGGGACATCTATTCTCGGTTTCAGGTCGATTCTCGCAGCAGTCAGGTGTCGGGATGGATGGAGGGCTGGCTCTCGTGGTTCCCGAAGCCGTGCGGAACGGCAGGGGCCGATTTTGGGTTGTAGCATATTCGCCAGTTCGATGTCGCCTCTAAAATCACAGCCAACACATGGCACATTTGAGTCTCCGGGTTGTAAGATCTGTTCAAAAAAAAATCAACCAAAAAACGCCATTTTGCGCTTGGCTGATAAGGATATATTGAAAATCAACCTCTCGCGCAAGTCTTTCGTTCTTTCGCTGCGAAATTTTCCGCCCCGCCCGGTCGATTCCCGGGACGCGAATTGGGATCCCGCAAGACGAATCCCACTCAATACCGGAGCCCCAAATCTCCTTGGTAGGGTTCGTTGGGGAGAGCCTTGCCGGCACTCGGGTCGGTGATCGGCCCCATCGTGAGGCGCTGTCCGATTTTCAGCAAACGGTAGCGCTGCCCAAGTCGGTCGCAGCAACTCGCAAATTCGTCCGTCGTGGGATTGCCCTCGTCAAAGAGATCATAATGACAAGGCACGGCGAGGCTGGCACTGACGGCCTTGGCGAAGGCGGCGGCCTCGAATCCATTCATGCTTGCCCGATCCGGTTGGTTTCCGTCAGATCCATTGATGGGAAGAAAGGCGAGATTGACCGACCAGCGCCGCACTTCCTTCACCAACTGGGTGTGCCAGACAGTTTCACCGGCGTGAAACAAGGCAAAGGGCCCGAAGAGGATGACGAAGCCCAGGTCGCGCGAGTTCCCCCGTTCGTCGCGCCGAATCTTCGGATTGGCTGCATTGATCCCGTGGAAATCAAACGGACCGCTCCTCGCGTAAGTGCCCGCATTGACCGGGAGGAAGGGAGGGGCTGCGGCACCGAGAATGAGATCGGCCTCGCTGGTCCGGCCCGCCGGAAGGACGACCTTCAGCGAAGGATTGGCGGCCCGCAGCGGCAGGATTGTTTCTGGATCGAGCCGATCCGGATCCGTGTTGCTGCAGAGGACGTGATCGATCCCGGTAAGAAGGAGTGGATCGGCGACCCGTTCCGAAATGCGGTGCAGCGCCTCGGGAGTCCCCTCGGTTCTGCGGCTCAGAGAATCCGAAAGATACGGATCGATGAGCAGTCCGTGGCCCGCCCACTTGATGAGAAATCCACTCTGGCCGAGCCACCAGACGTGAATCGCGCCACTGACTTTGTCCGCCTCCCGAAAATCGGTGAGGAAATCTTCGTCTTTCTGGACGGGAATAATCATGGGGTGCGGGTGACCGTAGTTCCGGGTGGCATGGTTCGGCCAAGAGTGGATTCATTTCGGCCCGAGGACAAGCACCACGACCGGAAACAGTGTCAATATCGGCTTTTTTACGCAAGAATTCCAGAATTTCAATCGACCTCAGGCTCCCCGGACCTTCTTTTCGCCGGAATTTCGTGGAGAAGGGCGCTTACCGCAGCAACCCGCTCCGGTTCTCCCGGTCAACGATTCGCCGATTCCTGGGGGCGAACTTCCCTTGATCGACCTGAACGCGAATGCGGTAGGGGAAGATCTTTCCTTCGTGGGGCCGGGTAAAGCCAGGCAAAGCCCCCCTCAACAGGACGGTTCAGGTGTGGCTACGACAACGATTCGCAAAAGACAGCAAAGCGCCGCCAAAACTAGGTTCGGTAGCGCCTTGACGGTACCGGAGTCTTCAATTTTCCTGCGATTGAAACCCAATCTCAAAAACAATCATGAACAATCCCTTCATTCGAAGAAGCGTCTGCCTTGTTGCGCCACTGTGGATCGCCGCGTCGTTGACGAGCGACCCGGCCATCGCCCAGGAAGAGCGCGCCGCCACCCCTCTGGAATCCACTGTCGTCGAAGGTATCCAACCTGCCTCGGCTCCGCGCCGGGCTCCCGTCCCCCGTCCGGTCCTCGCACCGCCACCGACCCCTGCCATCTCTGCGCCGGAAGTACCGCCTCTGATCCTCTCCGACGACACCCTTTCGACAGAAGTCATCACCCTGGCAGAACTGGAGCAATACAATCCCGACGACTTCCGGGACCTGTTTCGACGCACCCCGTCCGTGACGATTGACGGTGGGCGCAATGCCATTGGAAACAAGATCTCCATCTACAATCTCGGAGAAGATCTGCTCAATATTTCCGTTGACGGAGCCCAGCAGGGAAACATCAATCACCACCGCCGCAGCATCATGATCGAGCCCGAGTTGCTCAAGGAGGTGGATGTCGTCGCAGGTGCCGGCACTGCGCTCGACGGTTTCGGAGCGCTTGGCGGAGCCGTTCGATTCGAGACGAAGAATGCCTTTGAATTGCTGCAATGCGGTGTCGAGGACTATGTGACTCCCTCCGGAAAGGCTCCCGTTAACGATGGAAAGGGGCTCGTCCTCAACGACAAAATGCCGATCGAGCAAAAGCGGCTCGGTGGATACATCAAGGGAACTGCTTTTGCGAATGGCGATGGTGGAAAGGGATCCGGCGCGATCTATGGACTCCTCAACGACAATTGGTCCCTCCTCCTCGCCGGAGGGTACGAAGACCGTGCCGACTTCGAGGACGGAAACGGCAATCGTATCCCGTATTCCGCTTACTCGACCGAACACTACTTCGCCAAACTTTCCGGTCGCAGCGATGACGGAGCCCACGCCTTCGACCTCTCTTACGAATACCTCGGCGATGAAACCTTCGGCCCCTACCGTCTCAATGTGGACCCCTCGTGGTTCCCGACGGGCCACCCTCGTGGTGCCGGAGCGGTCGGTCCCGCCGACCTCCACGAGAGCTTCCGAGAAAGCGTGGTGATGAATTACGACTTCAATCCCGAGCACAACGACGCAGTCAACATCGAGTCGAACATCTTCTGGAATCTCGTCGAGTGGGACTTCGACGGTCCGTATGCGCGTCCTGGCGGGTGGGCCTCCCATACCGAACATGAGACCTACGGGCTGGACCTGCGCAACACCACGTCCTTTTCCGAAATCCTCGATCTGACGTATGGCTTCGCCTACCAGGATCGCCGTGCCTTTGTCGAATACTACGGCACGCCCGGAGCCCGCGATGAGTTCGAAGAAGTTTATGGGCTCTACACCCAGGCCATGTTCCCGCTGAATGACTGGTTCGACTTCACCGCAGGCGCACGGTGGGACAGCTTCGACTTTACCGACATTGGTGGCAACAACATCGCATCCGATGCAGTCAGCCCGAATGCAGCCATCACCTTCCAGGCGACGGACGCACTCTCCTTCACCGGAGGATACTATGAATCCTATCGCGGCGTCGGCATCCGAGAAGCCTTTCTCCCCTCCGTAACTGCCGTCGGCACCGACGGTGAAACCTCGCGGACCTACAAACTCAGCTACGAATACGACAACGGAACCTTCTTCAACCGCGGTGCCCTGTTTGATCAGGAAATCGAAAACTACCTCTATCCGACATCCGGGGCGAACCTCTTCGATGTGTATAACGAGGGCTACGAGTTCGAAGTCGGATTCCGCAAGGGTGGCTTCCAGATTCTCGCAGGTGTGTTCAATTCAGAGCCCACGACTCCCGGATATGCCTATCCGGATGATTTCGGCCTTGTCGTAGCGGGTCGGAAATGGGTGGCCGACACCAGCTACCACTTCGAAAACCTCGGAGTGACGGTGGGGTGGTCTACGGAGATTCGTGAGGCAATCAAGGAAGTCGATTCCCCCGGCCCCTACTTTCCCTTTGTAAACGGAAAAGGTTCCTACACGGTCAATAGCCTCTATCTGACCTGGAACGTGCCTACCTGTGAAGGACTTTCGGCAACCCTCAACGTCGACAATATCCTCGACGAATTCTACAACGATCACAGTATCTACGGAGGGGCATACCCAAGCCCCGGTCGCGAAGTCCGCCTCGGCCTGAGCTACAAATTCTGAGTGCTGCGAGGCTCACTCTCCCGGTCCCGGAGCCTTCGCCCGATGAGGACTCAGGCAAGCGCTCCGGGCATCCGCCTGGATGACGGGGAAACGAGAGAAATCGTTTTCTCCGCCCAATCCAGGTGATCGGAAAACCTCTCCTGCCTTCACTTCGCCGTGATCGGTGCCCTCGACATCAGATACGCGATCAGATCCTTCACCGCCGCTTCGTCCATAGTTTTCAGGAGACCTTCGGGCATGAGGGAGACAGGCATCTTCTCGCGCTTCGCGACCGAATCGGAAGCCAGAGCGAGTCGCTCCACCGGTGTCTGCACCGTGATGGTCTTTTCGTTCTGCTCCGGCACGACCCCGGATACGACGCGACCGTCCTTGAGGGTGAAGACGGTGAGCTGGTAATCGGCGGGGACAACTTCATTCGGACTGACGATATTCCCTAACAAATAGTCCAGATTGTGCCGATCGCTGCCGGTGAGGTCAGGACCAATCGCGCTCCCCTCCCCGTAAAGCTTGTGGCAGGCTCCGCAGAGGCCGGTAAAGATGGCTTTTCCTTTTTCCGGATCTGCCTGTGCGATGATCTCGGGCGAGAGGAGCTTCTTCCAGGTCGCGATCTCCGCCTTGATCGCCTCTGGCGTATCGCGGATCTCTCCCCAGACCTCGCCGAGTTGTTTTGTCAGGGCGGTGTTTCCGAGACTGAGAATCTGCCGGGCGTGGAAGGGAGTGAGAGATTCCCTGGGGAGATCTCCTCTCTCGATCCGATTGAGGAGAACCTTCGCATACGAGGGGCGCGATACGAGCGTATCCATCGCCGCCGGGCGGAGGACGGCGTCGCGCTTCCACTGCTGGAGGACGCGGTTGGGCACCTCGGGATCGTCATAGTTCGCCAGGCCGAGGATGGCCTCTCGCGCGAGGATTCGGTCATTGATCCACTCCTTGAGTTTGGGAAGCAGGTCGGGGGCGGGATTGCGAACCAGGTTCGCCAGAGCGGCGCGGCGGGCTCCCGGATCGCCTTCGGCATTCTCCGCGATGGCAAAAAGTTCCTCTCGGGCCCGTCCGTCGCCAAAAACGACCGAAAGTTCGCGAATCAGGGTTTGCGTTTCTCCTTCTCCTCCCGCTTTCACAATCGCATCCCAGGCCGCTGGCTTCGGGGCCTTGCTCCACCCCCGGAGGCCTTCGTTGAGCCCGCGGAGAATGGAGAGGCGATTCTCGTGGGTCGCGCGGGTGAGGAGATCGTCAACGGGTCCTGGTGCCTTTTCGAGATCCTCGGAGAGCCGTCGGGTGATGAGGCGGGTGACGGTGGGGAGGCTGGATGAAAGCGCGAGTGCGACCGCTTTGTCAGGGTGCTTCGAAACGGCCTCGGCGATGCCATACCAGATCACCAGCGATTGCTGGCGGTCGGTGGAGTCTTCGGCGCACCGACAGAGTTCGGAAGCGAGCGCAAAGCGTGAATCGAGCGGCAGGCGCGGCAACGCGGCAGCCAGTTCGAGGCGGATGAGGGGGGCTTCCCCCGCTGGCCGTGTGAAAAGGGTTCCCACGTCAATGCCGTCTTCCGCGAGCCATCGCACGGCCATGGCCCGTTGCGCCGTGGCTTTCGAGTCGAGTAGCGTCGCGGGATCAAAGGAGTCATCGGAACGTCGGGTCAGCCAATCCGCTCGCCCCACCGTCGGCGCACCCTTGTCCGGCCCATCATACACGATTCGGTAGATCCGTCCGCTGCTCCGATGAATCCCGTCATTGTCGTGACACTCGCCGGTGTCGCTCCAGTCGTTCATCCAGACCTGGCCATCGGGTCCGGTGACGAGATCGAGACCGCGGAACCAGGGATCCTTCAGGAAAAGAAAGTCCGTTCCATGCCGACCCACGTAGCCATTTCCCTGGCTTTCGAGAAGATCCATGTTGATGCGACGGCCATGCAAATTGCAGGTGAAGAGCTTGCCGTGGTATTTCTCTGGCCAAACTCCGCCCTGGTAGATGAGGCAGCCCATGTGGGCGTGACCGCCGCCGAGATCGGAGGTCTTGTCGCTGATGCCTTCACGGATGTCGCTCCATTTCTCCGATCCTCGATCCCAGTGGTAGTGATCGGCGGTGTGTCCGATGGTTTCATACGTGAGCGGATTCAAATGGGCTCCGAACATGCGTTCGTAGGATGCTCCGGGAATGGCGTGCCAGAGGTGACCGATCACGGTGTTCGTATAAAAAAGCTGGCCGTCCTCGTTCCAGTCCATGCCCCAGGGATTGGTGCCGCCGTGGCAAAAGACCTCGAAGACCTTGCGCTCCGGATGGAATCGCCAGATTGCACAGTTCATCGCGATGCGGTCCTTCTCGGGCGTGCCGGGAGCGCCGACATAGGAAGTCGTGGTGATGCCATGACGTCCGTAGAGCCATCCATCGGGACCAAACTTGAGACCGTTGACGATGTTGTGTCCGATCGTTTCAGCATCGAACCCGTCGAGCATCACGACGGGTTCGCCGTCGGGCACGAGGTCGCCGTTCGCGTCGGGGATGAAGAGCAACTGCGGCGCGCAGGTCAGCCAGACTCCGCCAGAACCGACGGCGATAGAAGTGAGACGTTTTCCCTGATCCCAAAAAATAGTACGTTTGTCAGACGCACCGTCTCCATTTGTATCTTCCAGCACGGTGATGCGGTCATTCAGCTTCAGATCCCACCGCAGCGGGGTTTCGGCAAAGGTGTAACATTCCGCGACCCATAGCCGCCCCTTCTCGTCAAAACACATTCCGATCGGCTGCCGTACCTCGGGCTCCGAGGCGAAAACCTCGAGGCGGAACCCCTCGGGCAAGACGGCGGTGCGAGCCACTTCCCGGGCGGGCATGGGTGCCGAACCGGCCTTCTCGGTATCGTAGGGCTCCGGAAACTCAGTGGCAGCGCAAACACTGGCGCTGAGGGAGAGGAGGAACAGGGACAGTCGCAACCTGCTGGAGATCTCTGCATTCATGCGCTCGGCGAATCGGAGGGGAAAGGGGGGCTGCATGGGGGAATACTGGCCCGAACCCGGAACGGAGTCGAGGAGTTACCTCGTCACAATCACGGACAGGTTTCGACTCGCCCGTGGTTGAGGGGTTTGCCTCAAAGGAGAATCTGCCAACAGATCCACTCGCTTCCGAACAATACGGAACGCTGTCGGCGTTCCCCTCCCATTCACTCTACAAGCGGGAAGGGCCAACCACCGAAGACACCGAAGACACGGAATCAGAGGGAGGAGAGAGATGGGATGGGTTCTCTCCATGAGTGAACCTCGATTCCGCTGTATTCCCTTGAGTTGTTTCCCTCGGCCTGCACCTGCACAACTCTCGCTGGACGCACCAGCGCTCAACGGGCATCGTGTCCGCACTCCTCCCCGAAAATTCCTGCCCTCTTCTCCCCACGTTCGGAACGCTTTGCCTCATGTCCCTCCGCCTCGAAATGCTCCAGGTCGCTCGCCTCGCTCGCTCCCTCCTCGGTGACGAATCCTGCGATCTCGTCGAAGCCTATCTCCGCTCGCAGCAGAATCCCGACGGTGGATTTCGTGATCGCGAGGGAGCCTCGGACCTGTATTACACCAGTTTTGCCATTGATGCACTCACCGCCCTGCGGGCCTCGCTTCCGGAGCGTTCCGTCCGCGAATTCCTCGACAAAAACCTCGCCGCCCTCGACCAGCTCGACTTCGTTCATCAGTGTTGTCTTGCGAGGAGTTACTCCGCCCTGACAGAGCGCCCAACCTCCCGCCGGGTCGCCCCGATCTTCGAGGCCATCGAGCGTCACCGCACTGCCGACGGAGGCTACAACCAGACCGACGATGCGGAGACAGGATCGGCCTATGCCTGTTTTCTCGCCTTCGGTGCCTATTCCGACCACCATCTCGTCTTGCCCGATCCGGATGGAGTGAGGCACTGCCTCGCCTCCCTTCTGGTCCCCGGCGGCGCATGGGCCAACGACGTCACCCTGCCCATTCCAAACCTTCCTGCAACCGCCGCCGCAGTCACTCTCTGCCGGAAACTCCACGTTCCCGTTCCGTCTGAAACGCCCCGGTGGATTCTGAATTCGTGGCACTCCTCGGGTGGCTTTCTCCCTTTCCCCGGTGCGCCCATGCCGGATCTCCTGTCCACCGCCGTCGCCCTCCACGCCCTCGACGGAATGCAGGCGGAGTTTTCCGCAAAGAAGGAAGCCGTGCTCGACTTCGTCGATTCTCTGTGGACTGCCGCCGGCGGCTTTCACGGCACCTGGGACGAAGAGGAATTCGACATCGAATACACCTACTATGGTCTCCTCGCCCTCGGGCATCTCGCCCTGTAAGACCTTCGCCATGATCGATCCGGAACGACTTCGGGAGACCCTGACAAACGCGCGTAACGCGCTTCTTGCGGAGCGAAACGCAGCGGGGCACTGGACCGGTGAACTCTCGACATCGGCCCTTTCCACCGCAACCGCTCTCGTCGCTCTCGGCTGTGTCGATCCCGTGAAATATGGCGGCCACCTCACCGCTGCCTGCCGCTGGCTTGGCGAGCATCAGAACGACGACGGAGGCTGGGGAGACACCGTGAAAAGTTTCTCGAATCTCTCCACGACACTTCTGTGCTGGTCCGCCCTGACCCGCTTTGGTGGTGATGCGGCGATTGAGTCCGTGAGTCATGCCTCGCATTGGATCCGCCGCTATGTCGGATCGCTCGATCCGGACCAGATCGCCGAGACGGTAAAAGCCCGCTACGGAAAGGACCGTACCTTCTCCGTGCCCATTCTCATGCTTTGCGCCATCTGTGGTACGCTCGGACCACGCGGATGGCGTCGCGTCCTGCAGTTGCCTCACTGGCTCGCCGCCTTCCCGAGGAGCTGGTTTGCAGCTCTGCAATTGCCGGTCGTCAGCTACGCCCTGCCTGCCCTCATCGCCATCGGATACGCCCGTTCGCGGCAGGCCCCGGTGAAACTTCCCGATCCGCTCTGGCCACGGCTTTCCAGATTGCTCGCCTCGATCCAGCCGCCCTCCGGAGGATTTCTCGAGGCCGCCCCCCTGACCAGTTTTGTCACCATGGCCCTCGTCCACGCCGGAGAACACCATCATCCCGTCGTGAAACAAGGCGTCTCTTTTCTTCTCGACACGGTGCGTCCGGACGGGAGCTGGCCCATCGACACAAATCTCGCAACCTGGACGACGACCCTCGCGGTGAAGGCATTGGCCGCAGGGAAAGA
>CALDKL010000776.1 GCA_937898895.1 uncultured Verrucomicrobiae bacterium
CCTCCACATCGGGGTTCTCCTCTCCACCCCAAGTCGCACTTGGCTCCATTTTGCCGGGGCGAGGCGGGTCGCAGGTGTTCGAGGCAACCTTCGTGGAAATTTGTTCGGGCGGGGGAAAAATTTCGTGACGTTTTTGTGTGATCTTGGTATTACCCATAGGAATCAATCCCGTTTTTCTCTTCTAACTTCATGAGCATCCGATCCCTCCTCCCGATCCTCACAGTGCTGGCTTTTTCCAGCCTGGCTCAACCCTTCCTCCAGGCGCGGACCTGGACGAGCGTCGACGGCAAACCTCTCCAGGCCCTTTTCCTCGGCATCGAAGGGGAGAATTACAAATTCAAGATGCCGAACGGCAATCAGATCCTTGTGTCGAAGGACAAATTCATCAAAGCCGATCAGGAAGCGGCCGAGCGCCTTGCCAAGATCGGTGATGACAGCTTCACCAAGGCCTCGGCTCGACAACTGGACATCCTGATCGCAACTACGCTGAAGAAAAACGGATTCAATTCCTTCAACGCACCGCTTCCCGACGATCTCTTTGTCCGCCGCGTCTATCTCGACATCGCGGGCCGCATTCCGACCCGGGAGGAGTTCCTCGCCTTTGCCGAAAGCTCACGCCCCGACAAGCGTGAAGCCCTCATCGACGATCTCCTCTTGTCTCCCGGCTTTTCCTCGCACCTCTTCAACTATTTCGCGGACATGTATCGCATCCATGCGAGCGACTTCCAGAACAACGTGCGCATGGATCCCTATGTCCACTGGTGGCGGGAACAACTCGCCGCCAACAAGCCGTACAACGAGATCGTTCGCGAAATGATCCTCGCCAAAGGCAACGTGGGACAGAATCCGGCAGCCGGCTTCCTCCTGCGGGACACGGGAATGGAGTTTGACGCGTTTTCGAATTTTGGCCAGGTCATGCTGGGTATCGACATCTCCTGCGCGCAGTGTCACGACCACCCCTTCGACGAATGGACCCAGGGCGATTTTTACGAAATGGCTGCCTTCTTCGGAAATACGCAGCGCTCCCTCGCGTATCGGCCTGCCGACTCCATGATGACGGGCGGCAAGGTCGAGATGCCCAACGCCCCGGCGGGATGGAAGAACAACTTCGAGAAATGGGCGGAAACCACCAAGGGCATCGTGCCGCGGGATCAGAACAGCAACCAGTTCTACTTTTTTACGATCGCCCTGGGTTGGAATCTTGCCGACAACGAAGCGCTCCAGACGGTACTTCCCCACGATTTTCGAGGGGAAGGTGGCAAACCAGGTGAGGTCGCGACTCCCCGAACTCTCATCGGTGCCGCCGCCAAAGTGGGAGGCAAAACCCGGCGCGAGGCGATTGCCGACTGGCTCGTGTCACCCGACAATCCGCGTTTTGCCCTCGTCATTGCCAACCGCATGTGGGGTCGGGCTTTCGGTCGTGGCATTCTCGAGCCGTTCAACGATTTCAGCGACGAGGAAATCAAGCGAGCCTCCCAACCGGAAGTGCTCGCCTACCTCACGAAGGAAATGCGCCGCGTGAACTACGATCTCCGCGAGTTCATGCGCATCCTCTACAACACCCGAGCCTATCAGTCGATCGCTACGGCAGAGGAGCCGGACCTGACAAAAACCTATTATTTCCAGGGGCCGGTGCTTCGCCGCATGCGCGCGGAACAGGCCTGGGATTCGATGATGGTCCTCGCCCATGGTTCTGAGATTGATACCAAAAAAGGAGGGGACGGCTCCTTCTACAAAAAGATTCTCAACATCGACTTCAACAGTGCCACCAACGACGAAGTCTGGCGCCATTATGAAATGTGGCAGGGTCTGCGCGGACCGGGCGCGACCATGGCCATGGTCGCGGAAGGCGACGGCTACAGTCCCGTCATGGCGACGGATGGCGAACTGCGAGCGTCCGAGCTGGCCCAGCCCGCCCCCGGGGCCTCCATGCTCGATACCTTCGGCCAGTCGGACCGCCGGATTACGGATGCCCACAACTACGATGGTTCGGTCCCGCAGGTTCTCGCCCTCATGAATGGCCCGGTGACCCAGCAGTTGACCGGAACCGCCTCGAAAGTGGTGGCGGATCTCGAGGAGCTGGATGGTCCCGATGACAAAGTTCGAGGAGTCTTCTTCACCCTCCTCAACCGTTTTCCGAGCAAGGAGGAACTCGATCTCGGGGTCGGCATGATGGAAGACTTCGGTGACGAAGGCATCAGCGACCTTGCCTGGGCCCTCATGAACAGCCCCGAGTTTCTCTTTATCCAGTGATCTTCTCCCTTTCCTGAACCTCCGCCTCCCAAACGCCATGCATATCGCCGACCTCGCCGGAAACGATCCCTTCAGCCGCCGTTATTTTATGGAGATGACGGCCAAACTCTCCTTTGGCCTCAGCCTCAGCGTTCCCTTCCTGCCCCGCACCTTCAAGGCGCAGGAAGGTGGCAAGGCGAAGAACCTCATCTACATTTATCTCGCTGGGGGAATGACCCACATCGACACCTTCGACACCAAGAAGGGGGATGTGATGGGACCGACGGAGATCCTGGACACCAACGTCGACAATATGAAGTTCGGGATGCATCTCACCGAACTGGCGAAGCTCGCCGACAAGATCGCGGTAATCAATTCGATGACTTCGACCAATGGGGCGCACGAGCAGGGGGAATACATCATGCGCACCGGCTACGAAAAGCGGGCCACCATCGTCCACCCGACCGTCGGCCCCTGGGCCGAAACGCTCCTGGGAAGGCGTGGGGAGATCTTGCCTGACAGTGTACTCGTCGGACAAAGCACATCGAACGCCGGTTTCATGGATCCCTCGCTCAGCCCGCTCCCCATCGCCGATCCTACCGGAGGGGTGCCGAACACAACCCTCATCGTCGAGGGCGACCGTTTCGACCGACGCATGCAGATGGCTCAGAAGCTGGGACAGCAGTTTACCGAAAAATTCAAATACACCGGGCCGAAGTCCTACGTGGAATATTACAATCAGGCCAACAAGCTGCTCAAGAGTGACGCGCTCAAGGCCTTCGATATTTCCAATGAATCCAACCGGGCCGATTACGGCGAGAACCGCCTCGGCCAAGGATGTCTGCTTGCCCGAAAACTGGTCGAAAACGGCGTCCGTGTGATCGAAGTGGTCTCCGGCGGATGGGATATGCACCAGGACATCCAGAGAGGCACCTCGGATCGCATTCCGGAGTTGGACAAGGCGCTTGCCACCCTGATCCGCGATCTCGATTCGCGGGGTCTCCTCCAATCCACCCTCATTGCGGTGGGTACCGAATTCGGGCGAACGCCCGACATCAACATGAATGCGGGTCGAGATCACTATCCGGCGGCCTATTCCTGCGTGCTCGCGGGAGGTGGGATCAAGGGGGGCACGGTCTATGGGGAAACCGACGGGGCCGGCAAGAAGGTCAAGACCAATCCGGTCAAACCCGAGGACTTTCTCGCGACGATTGGCTTCGGTCTCGGCCTCAACATGGACGAAACGGTGTATTCGCCCACGCAACGCCCGTTCACCTTCGCGGACAAGGGGCAACCGGTGACGGCCATCTACGGCTGATTCGCTCGGACGCCTCTCCCTCGAAATCGTGCGGCGGTCCTTCCGAAGGGAAGACCGCCGTTTCGGCAAGCTGCCCACTCTCACTTTCCGATACAGAACTTTCCGAAGATCTCCCCGAGGATTTCTTCGACATCCGTCCTGCCGACCACCTCGCCCACGGCGTCCAACGCGACGCGTAGTTCCTCAGCGATGAACTCGGGTGACTCACCTGAAGCCAGTTGGTCTCGGCCGAGGGCCAGCGACTTCCTCGCGCGGCCCAAGCAGGCGAGGTGCCTGGTGTTGATGGAAGTGAGATCGCCCGAATCGAGCGTCGTCCCCTGGATGAGAAACTCGTAGAGAAGATCGCGCAGGTGCTTTATCGAGTCTTGCTCACGGCATGAAATCGGGATGCCGACGGCATCCGCCCAATCCGGATGCCTTGGCAGGTCAGCTTTGTTCAAAAGGCGGAGAAGGCGCACCCCCGGAGGCGCCTCGATCTCCTCGACCTCCCTGGCGGAAACGCTGGCATCGACCACGAAGAGAAGAAGTTCCGCGCCCTCCACCTCGGCCCGGCTGCGGGCGATACCTTCGCGTTCGATCCCTCCCTGGCCTTCGCGGATGCCCGCCGTATCGATGAGACGGAGCGGGATACCCTTCAGGTGAAGACCTTCCTCGATCGTATCTCGGGTTGTACCCGCCTCGCTGCTGACAATCGCGCGGTCGAAACCGAGAAGACAATTGAGCAGACTCGATTTGCCCGCATTCGGCGGCCCGCAGATCACGGTGCGCACCCCTTCGCGAAGCAAGCGCCCCTGTTCGGCAGTCGCGAGCAAACGCTCAACGCGCCGGGCAATGGTGTCGAGCGTGCCGAGCATGTCCTCGGTCGAATCGGGAGAAATATCCTCTTCGGGAAAGTCGATATGGGCCTCGACATGAGCGAGAAGAGCAATCAGGGCGAGGCGGATTTCCTCCACCTCCTGACCCAGGCGGCCTCCCAATTGTTCGCGGGCGGCCCTTAGGGCGAGATCGGTCCTTGCCGAAATCAGATCCATGATCGCTTCGGCTTGGGTCAGATCGAGGCGACCATTGAGGAAG